>CALMJY010000105.1 GCA_937864815.1 uncultured Bacteroidota bacterium | reverse complement strand
AATCAAGGCTTTACCTCTGTGTACTTTGTGAAACCTTTGTGTACTCTGTGGTTAAAAAAACTTTTTTCTGCAACTGCACCTGATTTCGGGTACAGGCATCTGTGTCAGGTTCATTATGCTTATTCTTTCAGTCCTCAGATCGAGGCACTTATCGCATTTTGAAAAGAGACCAAGATCCCAGGTATCAGCGAAAACCCTTCCCCGTTTCAGTCCTATCCCGTATTCAAGCACTTCTTCAAGAGAAGTTATGTCAGGAAGTGAAAAGTAGCCATCCTTTGCAAGTACTTCCATTGCCCCGTTGCCCCCTCTGACCGGAATTACCGTACAGCACTCCGTGCCTGCATCAAATGCAAAATCGATCGATTTCTTTGCCCAGATAACACCTTCCTCTTCAGTCATAAACGGGGGACGCAAAAGAATGAATGCCCTTGCCTGTATTCCGTTTGCTGTTAAATATTTCACAGATCTTTCAAAATCCTCAGTGGTCACTTTTTTATTAAGTCTCATAAGGATTTCCCTGTTAACAGTTTCAAGGCCGACAGCAATTTGCAGGTCGGTCTTAATAAGATCCCTGAACCGGAGACATCTTTCATCAATGAGTTTAGGATGACACTCAACTATCACACTATCAAATGAGCTTACCAGGGCAGCTATGTTTTTATATTCACTTTCAGCAATAGCCAGTTCATCAAAAAAGCTGCCACTGTTATAAAGCTTGAGATGTCTGATGCCCGGCATTTTTTCCAGTGCCCAATCGATTTGATGTGCAATAGCACCAACAGGCACACTTTCGTCTGTGGTATTTTTCCAGAGATCACACATCAGGCAGCGGTACTGGCACTCCCTGTTTGTAAGGAAGATTATTCCTGTATCCTCTATATTGCCTGAAGCTGATCTCTCCTTCTCTACCAGCCACCCGTACGGCTTAAACGGATCAACTTTGTTTTTACTGCCTCTGTGTGATAAAATCCAGCTGGTACTTATCCTGCTGAAATCACTCATAAATTGAGAGAAACGCTTTCCTGTAATCCCTTTCTGCCTCAGGGAACAACTTCATGAATTCATTCTTCGGTACGGCACCATGCTGAAAACGTCTCTTTTCAAATACCGGCATTTCAATACCTGTTATACTCTTTACACCCGAGGCAACAACAGCACCTTTAAGCTCATAAAGCTTATTGTGATCCCAGTTGGTCATTTCAATATATGGAATACCCTCCGAAATTTCTATAACATTAGGAATGGTGTACGGGCTGAATGAATCGAATCCAAGACTGTCAGAAACCGAGTAAGACCTCATGTATCCCCTGCTGAGTCCGCCCGAATAGGTAAGGGAGTGCTTTATTGAATGAACACCCCATCCTTCATGATAAAGCATAAGGTTATTCAGAACGCTTTTTATTGTCAGTTCAGGATTTTCCTCAATAGGGTAATCCTTGAGGTTTTCATCTCCACCTTCTCCGTCAATCATATATTTCCAGTCGGGATACCTCGATCTGATAGCTTTCAGAAGAGTCAGACTCATAGTTGCTGACTGTATATCGAGCGGTTTGTAATCCTCCACTATTCTGACAGCCTCTTTCCAGTTCAGCGCTGAAAAGTCAGCTTCGACGGGTTCAAGGAAAAGTCCCAGATCCAGGTCATCAAGAAATTTACGGGCCTGGATAAGGTCCTCACCGGCTCCGTCAACTGAAAGAGTAAATGCTTTCAGTCGTGAAGGACTTTCACCAAGTTCCCTGAGAGCGTGATAGGTAAGAAGGAAGACCGAACCGCTGTCGATACCTGCTGAGAATGTAACTCCTACAGGACCTGTTTTTGCACGGTGCATGAGCCATTTTCTTATCTCATTATACAATGTACCAATATAATGTTCTCCTATCCTTGTGATATCATCCTTGGGAAGGCTGTTACGTTCAGGAGTAAAAAACCTTTCATAAACAGGATTGGGATCGGGACAGCCAAGCAGTTCTATCTTAGTGATATAATGTGCAGGTACCATCCTGGTATAAGAGGGATGAAACTGGTTTTCATATCCCTTTGTTTTAAGGAAATCATAAATAGTATCGATCCTTTCAGCTATTACCAGCATGGGACCTGATGCCTGTTTTGCAATAAAGTATCTTACAGGCCGGCCAATGGATCTCGCCATCCTGATTGTCTTCCCATCCACAGAAACAAGACAGAATTGTCCGTCGATCTTTCGTACTGCCTCAGCATTGCCTGACTTCAAAGCATTTACAGCTTCTTCATGAGTCATGTTGTAAATGACGTTCTTATCGTGGTTTGTAAGATCAACCACATTGCTTACGTAAAGATTATCCATATATTAAAATTTTATATTGTTACATTTTTTTAATCCTTTTTTTAATTTTCGACTGTCTAAAAAATCAATTTCCTTAAATCCACCCCTAAATCCCCCAGGGGGGACTTATTGAAATCCAATGTTTTTTAAAGCCCCCCTTGGGGGGTTTGGGGGTAATAAATAAACTTCTGAAACAGCCCCCATTTAAATCCGTTCTGGCACCGATTACATCCCGATAGTTATCGGGACGGCGCCATCTCACTACCGGCTACCGGTTTCTGGTTGCCGGTTGCCGTTCAAAATTCCTTTCCCCTGTTGTATAGTAATATATCGGTCAGCATCAATATTATTGTACGTCTCCATTGTTCCATCCATCCAGTGAACTTCAAGTTTTTCAATTTTCTTATTCTGCCCCAGACCAATATGAAGCCTCGGATCATTGGCCGAAAGATAACTTGTTGCCCACTGATTTATGAGTACCTGCCGTGACGATCCTGCAGTAACAATAACCTTTGCACTTATAGCTGCTGCCGGTCCGTTTTTACCTTTAAGGGTAAGTCCCAGCCAATGACTGGAATTACCTCCGTCATTTCTTAAAACCGCCGAGGTTGATTGTTTATCAACATGAGAAATAAACACATCCATATCACCATCATTATCATAATCACAGACGGCAAGGCCTCTTCCCGATCTTTTTTTTCTGAAATAATCGCCTCTCTTTTCACCTGAGTTTATGAACATTCCCTTACCGGTATTCTCAAGCAGGAGAGGAAGCTGAAGTATAAGTTCTTCAGCAGTACCGTTTGCGGCAATGATATCCTGGTCTCCGTCATTGTCGAAGTCAAAGAAAGTGGAACCCCATGTTCCCTTGCCGATCAGATGAGCCGCTACACCATTCCTTTCAACAACATCCTCGTAGATCCCATTGCCCTTATTAAGGTAGAGAGCTCCGTGTTCCAGATCAGTAACAAGAATATCAATAAGACCGTCACCGTTAATATCGGCAGGAGATCCATGCATTGAACCCGATCCTATACCTTTTGTATTTGCAGCAACTCCGCTGGCAATGGCAATTTCAGTAAACTTTCCGTTGTCATTTCTGAACAGGTAATTGAGCTGATGGTCATTTGCCTGATAGATATCAATATCCCCGTCATTATCAATATCATAGATTGTCAGCCCCATACATTTTGAATCGGGGTAATATAATCCGGATTTTTCAGTTACATCCATAAAGGTTCCGTCAGGTTGTTGCTCGTACAGCATTGAGGCCTGTCCCTTATATTCACTGGGATGTGGCATAATTCCGGGACCTGATGCTGATACATAGGCAGGATCAAAAGCAAGAAAGTTCCCAACCATCACATCGAGGCGTCCATCACGATTATAATCAAAGAAAACCGCTCCAATGCTCAATTTAATGAAACCGTTAAGTTTTTCAGGTCCTCTCAATCCTGTTTTCGAGGTAATATCTGTAAAAGTACCATCTCCGTTATTTCTGTAAAAAACATTAGGTCCGTAATTAAGAAGGTAAAGATCCTGGTCACCATCATTGTCATAATCAATTGCTGAAGCAGCCATGCTCCAGTTGAAGTCTACCAGTCCCGACTGTACAGTTACATCAGTGAATGTGCCGTCACCATTGTTCCTGTAAAGTACATCCGGAGTATCCTTGTATTTAATCCCGTCAGTATCAGAAACACCCTCAATATAAGTACCATTCATCATGAAGATGTCCATGTACCCGTCATTGTTGTAATCGAATACAGTAATGCCTGATCCGCTGCTTTCGAGAATATTTACGTAGGAATTGTCGCCAATGGTATATCTGAAGTCTATCTGTCTCTTATACACATCTCCGAGCCCACGAGACAGGCAGAAATCT
>CALMJY010000104.1 GCA_937864815.1 uncultured Bacteroidota bacterium | reverse complement strand
TATTGCTATATCTCGCCTGGTTGTTACTTCATAATTTCAAAGAACTTTTTTATTTCGATACCGCTTTCGCGTTACTCTTTCTCTTTTTGGGATGACAAAGATAATATATCCCGTTGTCTCTGCCAAAAAAAATGAGATATTTTTTCCGGCTTTATCCTTTCCCTTCAAAGCCTGCTTTTTTAAGCCGGAAATCTATCTCTTTTTAAACCCTTCAATCAACTCTTCGCTTTAAAAGCGGGTGCAAATGTATGAAATGATTTTTATAAAACAAATTTATATCATGATATTTTTAATATATTTTTACTGATCATGTCGTCATAAGCTCAAATACAGATCGTTACAAAAACAAATTTATATAATAAAAATTTTCACTGAAGGTAGCGTCTTTCAGGGTCACGTCCGGAAGTGTTGATCGATACTTTCCGATTAAAGGTATGAGATTCTTCGCTTCGCTCAGAATGACAATTAAATAGAGAGCTTAAAACCAAAGACACAATCACCTGTCATTCTGAGCGAAACGAAGTGAAGCGAAGAATCTCATGTTCATTTCACAAATTATCTGTTTAGTAATGATTCAATATATATCTTGTAACGAGAAAATATTGCCAGAAGATGGTTCCTTCATATTTTATATATTTACATTGAATTCACTTCCCGGTATATGAATGAAAAAACTTTTAATGGATTCGCAGACACCTGCTTCAAAATACATGCGAAAAATACATTGTTTTATGATTCATTTGATAATACTTCACTAAAATACGCTGAAGGATTTGAGCTGATATTAAAAGCATCTCAAAAACTTTCAGAATCAGGATTATTAAAAGGAGACACTGTAATATCATATACCCCATTATCGAAAGAATCTGTCATCCTCTGCTGGGCAAGCCTGTATAACGGACTGGTTTTTGTCCCTGTTGATTGTAACTGGCCACAGGAATTGCTGAAGGGGGTAATCGCAGAAACTGATCCCAGGATAATACTGACAGACGAAGAAAGATCAGGGAATCTAGATGGCTTAATTCCAAACTGTCTGAGATTGCTGTCAGGAAATAATAAATCTGAAACCATCCCTCATTTTTTTGAATGGATTCAAAGCAATGCAATTGAATTAACCGGCAATTTACCTGAAATCAATGCCTCAGACCTGGCAGTAATACAATATACATCAGGCTCAACAGGAATCCCTAAAGGGGTTATGCTGTCTCATGGGGCTTTAATTAACGCTGGTGCTTTGTTTGCTGATTTTTTTGGATGGAGGGCTGATGACCTGTTCATGAATCTGGGTGATCTGCACACCGGGGGAGGACTAAAAAATACGTGTTTTGTTCCTTTGCATGCAGGCGCATCATTTATTATTTCCAGAGAATCGGAGCGAAATATGATTTTGTTAACCATAGAACTAATATCCAAATTAAATGTTACTTATATAGCAGTCGCCCCTACAATTATAAGACAATTGAATATTTTACACACCGAATCACGGAAAGTAAAGTTATTATCGCTGAAGGCAATAATATCCGCAGGTGCATATTTAGCTCAGGATCAGCTTCTGACTTTTTACAAAAACTATAATGTCCCCGTACTGAACCTGTACGGTTTAACTGAAACAACAGGGATGTGTGCAGGACATAATCTGACCACTTTCAATCCAGAGGATAACAGCATCGGATACCCGGCTGGCGCTGAACTGGTTATTGAATCTGATCCTTTATTTGAAAATGGAATCAATGCCGGGGAACTGCTTGTAAAAAGTGAGAATCTGATGAGCGGATATTATAAAAGAGAGAATGAAACCAGTCAGGTGCTTAAGAACGGCTTCTTCCATACCGGTGATATAGTCAAAAGACGTGAAGATGGCTGTTATGTGATTCTGGGACGAAAAAGAAATATAATCAAGAATCTGCACTCTGAATTAATCTACCTTGAAGAAATTGAATGTGCTCTTGAATCTTATCCTCATATAAAAGAAGCCTGCTCAGCTAGTTTTTCACAATATGAGGAAGATGAAAAAATTGTTGCAATGATTGTACTGAAGAGTGATAATAGTCTAACTCCGGAGGAGACAATAGCAGACTTAAAAAATCATTTACTGAATAAATTGGGGAAGAACAGGATGCCCTGGTGTTACTATATCGAAGAAAAACTACCACGAAACACAGCCGGAAAATTGCAGAGACAAATAATCAAAAATAAGCTCGATGAACATATCCAGTCGAACAGTAAAAGATATTTTTAATAAAGCTTTTAGTCAGAACAGGAATAAACCTTTTATAGTATTAAAGGATCATGAAATAACCTATGGAGAATTTAAAAGAATTATTCTGAGGTATTCCACCTATTTTGTTCAGAATAATATAAAGCCAGGAAACAGGGTATTGTTCTCCTCAAAAGATGAAAATTTTGTATGTCTTTTTTACCTGGCATTAATTGCAAATGGAATTACTGCAGTCTTCATTGACCCCGATTGCGGATCAGATCGAGCCAATGCAATTATCAAACACTGTGAGAGCAGCATTATTTTTGTTGATTCCGATATCATACTCAACTGGAATCTGGAAAGGGATAATCAGATGAAAATTACTCCGATTCAACAGAAAAATGAGAAAAGGTCAATTAAGAAGCTATTAAGCCGGGACAAAAAGACCGGATTACCTTTCCCTGTGTGTATAAATGAATTACATCCTTCTGATATCCCTGAAGAGATTGATCCCCTTGAAGATGCATACATACTTTTCACTTCCGGTACAACCTCAGAACCTAAAGGAGTCCGCATCTCGTACCGTGCATTATTCTCACACCTGAGCACCCTCTCAAATGTTTATAAAACAGACAATAATTCCAGGTTTTTCAATAATCTCATTCTGTCTCATACTGATGGGATGACCCAGGGTCCGTTACTGGCATTATTTAATTCAGCTACTGTATACAGACCTTTCCCATTCAGCATTCAACGAATTGAGGACATTTTTGATATTGTTTATCGTGAGAAAATTACTCACTGGGTAATGGTTCCTACAATAATGGCTCTGATTTACCAGTTTAAACATAATGATGAAGACACCCTCAATAACAACGATTTTAAGTATGTAATCTCATGTGCAGGGAAACTTGAGGCAAAGCTCTGGCAACAGTTTGAGGAAAAATTCAAAACAAGGATCATCAATGGTTATGGGTTAACAGAAACTGTAACAGGTGGTATTTTTGCCGGACCTGATGACGATTCACATATTATAGGCACTCTTGGAAAACCTGTTGACTGTGAGGCAAAGATTATGGGTGACGATAAAACGGAAAAACCTGTTGGAGAAGAGGGTGAGATATGGCTGCGTGGCAGTTTGTTAATGAGCGGATACCTGAACGCACCGGAAGCCAACAGGGAAGCATTTGATAACGGCTGGTTTAAAACGGGTGATAATGGTTTTAAAGGTGAAGATGGCTGCTTCAGGATAACCGGCAGAAAGAAGCTTTTAATAATTTCAGGGGGTGTAAATGTCAGCCCTGAGGAGGTTACAGAGGTTTTACGCAGTCACCCTTCTGTTCAGGATGCTGTTACATTTGGTCTTGAAGATGAAATCTGGGGAGAGATTGTTGCATGTGCAATTTTATTAAGAAATAATGCATCCCTTTCAATTGAACAGGTTACAGCATATTGCCGTAAAAATATGGAAGAAAGAAAGGTGCCTTCAAAGATCTGGTTTGTTGATCAGTTTCCTTATGGACCTTCGGGAAAGGTTATAGTCCAGGAAGTTAAGAATATGGTATCAGGTAAAGAGATTTCTGACTTACATTACAAGGAAACTGATTTCTTCAAAATTGTTTCCAAATGTTTACGAATCGATGCTGAAAATTTAACAATGGATTTCAAAGCTGAAGATAACCCCGAATGGGATTCTATTACTCATCTGATTCTGATAACGGAAATGGAGAAACATTTTAAAATTGAATTTACTCCTTTGGAAGTCATGAATGTTAAATCACTTTCAGATTTATATTCTAATATTGAACATAAGATAAAAGGATGAGGAAGAAAAAGGAGTATACAGGCATGCCTTTGACTTTATGGGGAATTTCAGGGATTACAGCCTTGCTTTTTTTATCCCTTTTATATCTTTTCTTTTCATTTAGTGAAATAAAACCAAATAAAACCAGAACAGGATTATTAAGGGAAATATCTTATCCTGACAATTCTGGCAAAAGGCTGGACGCATATTTCTTAGGCTCTTCTTTAACAAGAGGTGCACTGTTGGTATTTAATTCACTGGAGAATTCGATTGAAAAAAGCAATAAGGGATTTAACTTCAAATTAGTTACAGGTAATGGGTTCAGTCTTAACGATTTCAACTATAAAATAGAGGAAATAAAAATCCTGAAGCCAAAGTGCCTGTTCATTGAAAGGAATCTTATCTCTACAGATAATTTTGAAAATCCGGTATTAAGTTTCAGACACAGGTTAGCAAGAATCCCAGTCGATTTTTTTAATATGAGGAATCTGTTCAGAGTGAACAATAACCCTGTTCCGGAAAATTTCATCGGACAATTCGAACCGGATTTTATCACTGATAAAAACAACAGGATGCCTAAAGTAAAAATAAGAATCAGAGGCATGAATGAGTTTCTTCTTTGGAAAAGGTTTTTCAGGACCGCTGAAAAATCTGGTATTAAAATCTACCTTTTAGAGGTGCCTATTTCGGTTGAGGCAGAAATGCAGCTCTCAAATTCCCTGAGACAACAAATCAATTTGCTTGTCAGCAGGTACACTGAGTATTACTCAATTGGGTATGTGGATTTCTCCGAAAAATTATCACGGACCCAATATTATATTGACGGAGCACATTTTAATAAACCGGGGGCTGATTATTATACCGACTGGTTAGTGAATGAGATTTTTAAAAGGGAATTATTAAAATAGACAGATGGAATTCGTATCGGTTGCCTTTTTTTGCTGGGTATTTTCATTTATTGCCCTGGTATGGATTATCCCGGATAAATACACTCAGTATTTATTGCCTGCATTTGGGATAACATTTATTTTCATTATCGCGCCGATTGCAGGTGCCATTCTTATGGCCGAATCATTTATATGCTATTATGCAGTTAAACAACATCGGAAACCACAATGGATATATGCCATTTTGTCAATATCAATAGTGTTTTCGGCTTTTCTGGTTTGCAAGTACTTAGCGCTTAAAAATTCCTTTCTTTTTCCTCTGGGGATCGCATACTTTACATTCAGACTCATACATTATGTGCAGGAAGAATATAAGAACAGCCTGAGGGAGCACAGTTTTGCCGAATTTATGGCATACATTACTTTTTTACCTACATATTTAATCGGACCTATAAACCTGTTCCCGGAGTTTATCCGGGATTTGCGAAGAAGAAGATGGGATGTAATGAAGTTTAGTTATGGCATAGAAAGAATGATATATGGTTATGCTCAATTGGTAATAGGGAACTTCCTAATTAATTTTTTATTAAGGAACTGGATATCTGAAAATATAGTCACAACAAATACATTTATTACTCAATTCGTTTTTTCAGTCCGGTTCTGGCTCGACCTGTATGTCAGATTTTCGGCCTATACCAGCATTGTTATCGGAATTTCAGGGATGGCGGGTTTTAATGTACCTGAAAATTTCAATTATCCGTTTTTTGCAACAAATATCCGTGAGTTCTGGCAACGCTGGCATATGTCACTTACAAACTGGTGCAGAGAATACATATATAAACCTCTTGCTGCAATAACCAGAAATCCCTTTCTGTCAATTGGAGCCACAATGATTACAATTGGAATCTGGCATGAGCTTAGCTTTCGGTATATACTGTGGGGGCTATATCACTCATTGGGAATCATTATTTATGAGAAATACTCATCCCTGCTGACAGGTAAACTGGCTCAAAATAAAATATATATGGCCGTAAGCAAACCAGCCGGAGTTTGCCTGACTATTATCTTTGTTATCCTGAGCATCCCGATCTCCAGTCTTGTTAATACCATAATTATAAACTATTTAAAATGACATATAGATTTCTTTGCAGGTTTTTCAATCCGACTATTGCCGCTGTTCTTACTATAATCTGGTTTGCAGTGTTATTGACTGCCATCTTTATCTTTTCAGCTTTTGGCGAGGATAAATTTCAATATATGAATTTCTGAATAAAAAGCTTCCTTATATACAAAAGTATCCCCTGATTGGGGGATTGACTGAATATCTTAACAGTATTAATTTTATTAGTATTTTCCAGATAAAAGTATGAGATTCTTCGCTTCGCTCAGAATGACAATTAATTAGAGAGTCTAAGAG
>CALMJY010000103.1 GCA_937864815.1 uncultured Bacteroidota bacterium | reverse complement strand
AAAACGGATGCTACTCGTTCAGTGATACCCTGAGGATCCCTGCTTTCAGAACAACTGGTATTGAAGACTCTGATCCCTTTGCTGATGTAAAGATTTACCCCAATCCAACAACAGGGCTGTTTACAATTGAAATGAACAACAATGTCTTCGGGGAACTGGTGATTGATATCATCACACAGAACGGCAGTAAGATCCTGAATATCAAATTCGACAAGTCAACAGAACACTTTATGAGCCAGATAGATCTGTCGGGACAGCCGAACGGGATGTACCTGATAAACCTGTCTCTCGATAAGTTCAGAGCTGTGAGGAAAATTCTGATAGAATAAGAGACACACGACGCACGACACACGACTCAAGGATTTAAAAGCCCCCTTGCATTGCTCACCGAAGCATTTTTGCGAAGGTATGGGGATTTGGGGTCAAGCCCCCCTTGGGGGGTTTGGGGGTTTGTTCAGGGCGGTGAGGAAGGTGCTTATTGAGTAAAAGGGTATTTGGTAATCGGTATTCGGTAATCGGTCTGGCTGACACCGATCACCGATTACTGATTACTTCTTCAAAATATAGTTCCATGGTTTTGGCTATTACGCCGGGTGCCGTGAGTCGTGTGCCGTGTGCCGTGTTCCGTGTATATCCTGCCTCACCCCCCCAAATTCACAACAGATTTTTAAGTCTTCGTCAAAAATTATCGAAAATCACTTGGCTAAATTCGAAAATTGATTTATCTTTTAATACGATTACTTAATTTATTTATGTATGAATAGTTCATCCCTCAGGAGAGAAGCATTCATGCTTCTGTTTTTACTTTCAGGTTTAAAAATATTTTCCCAGTCATTTACCGAGGCAGCCAGTTTTGCAACCGGACCTGACAATATCTGGAAAACCAGTTATACTTACTGGATAGATGTAGATAATGATAAAGATCTGGATATACTTAATATAGAAGCTGAAAGCGGAGGAGTATCAAAACTCTTTATTAATGACAATCCAGGATTCCATGCAGGACCATCGCTCCCCTTTAGTGTTGGCGATAATGCCTCTGCAGGAGATTTCGATAAAGATGGTTTTGTTGATTTTGTTATGCTGGGAAGTCCTGTCAGAATATACAGGAACAATGGTAACCAGACCTTTAGTGCAATGCCGGATAATACCATACCTTCAACTATACTAATCACAGGGGAATCAATAGATTTTGGCGATTATGATAATGACGGTGATCTGGATCTGCTGCATAACAACAAGGTATTCAGGAACAACGGAAATAATCCAATGACTCTGGTTGAGTCTATCGAAATTAAATCGATGATGGAGGGTTCGTCTAAATGGGTTGATTATGACAATGACGGAGATTTAGATATCCTGATTACCGGATCAACTCCTGACGGATACCAGACAAAAATTTACAATAACACCGGCAATGACATATTTAAAGAAGTTACGGGATTGTCACTGGCATCAGGAACATTTGGAGTAACAGAATGGGGTGACTATGATAATGATGGTGATCTTGATTTTTTAATTTCAGGTTATAATGGATATCCTTTTTACTTTACAGTTTTATACAAAAACAACGGTTCAAATAATTTCACACTAGTAAATGGCCTTCCTTTCTCTGGCCTGACCAGAGGCAGCGCAAGATGGGGTGATTTTGATAATGATGGTGATCTTGATATTCTTTTTGCCGGATTAAATTCTCCTGCAGGAGGATCGGAAATAACCAGGATTTACAGGAACAAAGGCAATGATACATTTGAGCAATACACTGACTATACCTTTCCCGGTATTGGAAGAGGAACTGCAGCCTGGGGAGATTTCGATAAAGACGGAGATCTGGACATCTCACTAATCGGAAATTCTGCTACCGGTACAATTGCTAAACTTTACAGGAATACAATTAATCCGGCTAATAAAATTCCTTCATCACCACAGTCCACACAGGCTATTGTTAAAAATCAGGATGTGACACTTAAGTGGAAATATGTAAATGATGGAGACGCTCCCTATAAAGGCATTACATATAATATAAGGGTTGGTAGTTCAACTGGTCAGAATAACCTCATGCCATCACATTCATCATCAGATGGCTACAGAAAAATTGCAGAATTCGGTAATGTAAGTCAGGATACATTTCTTGTCCTGAAAAAAGTACCATTTGGTACATATTGGTGGGCAGTACAGGCAATTGATAATAATTTTGAAGGTGGTGCATTTTCAACAGAAGGTTCATTCCTTGTTCAGGCTGTACAGACAGGGAATCTTTCAGCCAGAATTTTGAATCCAAATTCCCTGACCCTCAAATGGGAAAGGGGGACCGGAGACAGGTGCATAGTATTCGGGAAAAAGGCATCAACAGGCATTGCAGAACCCATAGATAATACCGGATATATTGCTGACAGCGAAATCGGGTTTGGATCACAGATTGGCACTAGCGGATGGTTCTGTGTATATAACGGCCGTGCTGACAGTGTGATAGTTACGGGACTTCTTCCCAACACTCTTTATAGTTTCCATATTTTTGAATACAGTGGCAGTTTCGGGAGTGAAGATTATATGACCAATCTCACTGGGAATGGTAATCCAGGTATTTTCAGCACAAGTAATTTTCCCCATCAGACCAGTATAGTATTTGGTGCAGGTGATTACCACAACAAAGCTTTGTGGGCTGATTACGATAAGGATGGTTATCAGGATATACTTGTTGTAGGCAATCCAACAAAACTTTATAAGAATGGAGGAAATAACACCTTTGTTGTTGTCCCGGGGGCAGAATTTTCATTCCCCTCAATAGAATCAGGAGCAGCAGTCTGGGGAGATTTTGATAATGATGATGATCTTGATTTACTGTTAACAGGAAATCCTCTTGCTCCTATTTCAAAAATATTCCGTAATAAAGGTGCCCTGGGATTTGAAGATATATTTGGCATCACCAATCCAATTACCCCGGTATCATTTTCCGCAATTGACCTGGGAGATTATGATAATGATGGTGATCTTGATATACTTATAAATGGAGCAACCGGGACAAATCCTAATTTTAATCCTGTATCCAAGGTATACCGTAATAATGGTAATAATCAGTTTGCAGAACAAACAGGTATTACCCTGACAGGATTATATAAAGGATCAGCTAAATGGGCCGATTATGATAATGATGGTGATCTTGATATATTTATGACAGGGACAACAGCATCAGGACTGTTTAAAACAGAAATCTATAAAAATAATGGCAGCGGTAATTTTAGCCCTGTCACAATATCTATTCCAGGATTCAATCTGTCAACAGTATCCTTTGGTGATTATGATAACGATGGCGATCTGGACATAATTATGGGAGCCTTCTTCCCTGAACTAAGAATTTACGAAAACACAGGAAATGATAATTATGTGCTTCACCTTACTATTACTCCACCATTCGGAACAAGTGATTCCCCTTCTTACGGTGAATGGGGCGATTTCAATAACGATGGATTCCTGGACTTCATTTATACAAATTCTCCGTTATGGTTTACAAAAATATACCTGAATACAAAAGGAGAAACGGTTCCCGGAGCGGAATCACAATGGTTTTACTTATATGACGGAACACTTAAGAAATCCGGGAATGGTACTGCAGCCCTGTGTGATTATGACAACGACGGGGATATTGATATTCTATTATCAAAATGGGATGCCCCGAGTGTTATCAGGAACAGCTTTATAATGAAATCAGGATCATATCTGCCTAATTCAGCCCCGAATGCTCCATCAGGATTATCATCAAACCTTACACCAGCAGGTGTCTGGTTGAAGTGGAATACTGTTAAAAATGATGAAACACCATCTAAATCAATGTCTTATAATGTCAGGATAGGTAAAGCCCCTAATACCTGGGATTTTTGTTCTTCCAACTCAAATCCTACTTCAGGATTCAGGATGATCAATGAATTGGGAAATGCCCAGACTGACACAACATTTTTCCTGAAAAACCTTCCTTCTGGAACCTACTACTGGGCTGTTCAGGCAATTGATCAGGGGTATAAGGGAGGAAGCTGGTCAACAACCAAGACCTTCGAAGTCAAAAACGTCCAGACTTTCTTTTCTGCAACTGAAGTTTGTCTTGGACTTCCAACACAATTCACTGATGAGTCAGTGGCTACCAAGGGAATTGCCTCATGGCTATGGGATTTCGGCGATGGTACAACATCAACTTCACAGCATCCCCAGCATACTTATGCCAGCAGCGGTACGTACAGCGTAAAGCTTAAAATAACCGATACTGAAAGTTCTACCGATTTCCTGATAAAGAGTGTTAATGTAAAGCCAAAACCCACTGCCAACTTCACCGCAAACACTGTTTGCCAGGGGGCACCAACTTCTTTAACAAATACAACCAGTACCAATGGATTGGGTATTTCAGTCTGGTCATGGAGCTTTGGAGATGGACAGTCTTCCTCTTCACAGAATCCGCTTTCCCACACATATACCTTTGCCGGTGACTATACTGTCGTCATGGGAGTTGCTGCAGACAATGGCTGTTCTGATCAGATTTCAAAAACAGTAACCGTGGCAGCATATCCTGTTGTAGCAATATCTGCCGACGGTGCAACAACATTCTGCACAGGGCAGAGTGTCACTCTCTCTACTACTCCGAATGCCCAATATACTTTCTCCTGGAAAAGAGACGGTAATCCTATTACAGGTGCAAATACCAATTCATACACAGCATCAATTTCCGGAAGCTACACCGTGGCTGTTACAAATACTGTCGGTAGCTGTCTCACCAATTCCTCAGGAGTAAGTGTTACTGCCAACACATCGCCTGCCGCACCTCTAATCTCTGCCTCAGGACCTCTTACCTTCTGCCAGGGACAATCTGTCGATCTTAGTGTAACATATACCACCGGATACTCTTACCAGTGGAAACTGAATGGAGGCGCAGTAGGTACAAATTCCAACATATATACTGCTACAGCTTCAGGAACCTATTCCCTCGAAGTGGCAAATGCTTTCGGATGTAAAACTCTATCCTCCAATACTGTTAATGTTACCGTTAACTCAAATCCTTCAGTACCAACAGTCAGCATCAGTGGTTCCACAACATTCTGCCAGGGTAACAATGTCGAACTCAGCGTTACAGGCACTGGTGGTTATACATACCAGTGGGAAAACAACAGTTCGGCAATTACAGGAGCAACATCAACTGCATACATTGCTAATAGCTCAGGTGTATATGCTTTGAAGATAACCAATCCGAACAACTGTTTCAGCCGTACAGAAAATGTTAATGTCACCGTTTTATCTTCACCTTCTGCCCCGACAATTACTCCATCAGGACCAACAACATTTTGCCAGGGAGAATTAATAACTCTTAGTGTGGTAAATACTCCAGGGTACTCATATCAGTGGAAACTTAACGGAGGAGATGTTGGTACAGGCTCAAGCATATATACCGTCAATGCTTCAGGTACATATTCTCTAGAAGTGGCAAATGCTTCCGGATGTAAGACCAACTCAACAAACACTGTCAATGTTACTGTCAATTCAAATCCTTCAATCCCTACTGTCAACATCAGTGGTCCTGCAACATTCTGCCAGGGTAACAATGTTGAGCTGAGTGTTACCGCCACAGGTGGCTATACTTACCAGTGGGAAAACAACAGCGCTGCAATAACAGGGGCAACGTCAACTGCATACATCGCAAACAGCTCCGGTATATTCTCGCTTAAGATAACCAACGCTAACAACTGCATCAGCCGTACCGAGAATGTAAATGTCTCCGTGCTCTCTTCACCTGCTGCACCGACAATTACAGCATCAGGGCCGGCAACGTTCTGCCAGGATGGTTCAATACTCCTGAGTGTGGACAACACTCCCGGCTATTCATACCAGTGGAAGCTCAACGGCGGTACTGTGGGATCGAACTCCAATGCATACACAGCTTCTGCTTCCGGTACATATAACCTTACCGTGACTAATGCTTCAAACTGCTCAGTCAGCTCTTCGAACAACATTGCTGTTACAGTTAATCCAAAACCGACCCTGCCTACAGTCAACATCAGCGGACCAACATCATTCTGCCAGGGAGGAAGTGTTGAACTCAGTGTTGCATCAACACCCGGTTATGAATATCAGTGGGAAAACAGCGGGTCGGGTATTACCGGTGCCATATTCAACTCCTATTCTGCATTATCATCAGGAAATTATGTCCTCAGGATAGCAAACTCATACGGCTGTTCCACCAAAACGGAAAATGTAGCTGTAACTGTTGCCTCTGCACCTTCTGCACCGCTTATTGTTGCTGCAGGCTCACAAATATTTTGCCAGGGCGATTCTGTTGAGCTCAGTGTAACTCCGGGTACAGGGTATAATTACCAGTGGAAGCTCAACGGCGGAACAATAGGTGCTAACGCTGCTGTGATCAAAGCAAAAAATGCCGGAACATATTCTCTTACTGTAGCCAATACTATCGGGTGCTATGCCAACTCCACCAACACTGTTGATGTTACTGTAAAAATCAAACCATCTCTGCCAACAGTTAACCTCAGCGGCCCGACAACATTCTGCCAGGGGAGCAGCGTCGACCTAAGTGTAACATCTGCCTCAGGGTACACATACCAGTGGGAAAACAACAGTGCAGCTATATCAGGTGCCACTTTAAACAAG
>CALMJY010000102.1 GCA_937864815.1 uncultured Bacteroidota bacterium | reverse complement strand
GGTTCTGTGAGAGGCTTAGGGGTGAAAGTCCCCTTTGCCTACTCGGCGGTTAAATTTTTTTATGCCTAATCCAATTCATTAAAGCTGATTATCTGAAAAAAGTTTAATAAAAATTTGGAATTCATGGCGAGACATTACCTGACGCAGGACGAGCTTGCCCGTAAAGTTAACGTCAGGAGGGAAACTATTGTCTTTCTGGAAAAGAACAAATACAATCCCTCACTGAAGCTGGCTTATGATATTGCAAAAACTTTTGGAACAACTATCGAAGAAATTTTTATTTTTGATAGTTGAATCAGAAGTTGAAAAAATGGATAACTCCGGTATTTCTTTACGGCTTATTGAAAAGCAGGATAATGCTGAAATAGCTTCTCTTATCCGTAAGGTATTCAGGGAGTTTAAAATTGACAGGCCGGGTACAGTCTATTTTGATCCTACAACTGATGACCTTCACGCACTTTTTACAACACAGGGATCAGTTTACTGGATTGCACTTGATAGGAATGTAATTATAGGAGGTTGTGGTATTTTCCCAACTCCTGCACTTCCTGAAGGATGTGCAGAGCTTGTAAAGTTTTACCTTGCATCTGAATACAGAAGCAAAGGCATTGGCCGTATGCTTATGTATAAAAGTATTGATTCAGCCAGGGAACTGGGATACAAACAAATATATCTCGAGTCGATGCCGGAGCTGGGAAAAGCAATCAGCATGTATGAGAAGGCTGGGTTCAGAAGCATAAATCATCCAATGGGCAATTCCGGACATTTCGGATGTGATATCTGGATGCTTCTGGATTTATAATTAAAAGGAAATTCAGAAATTGAAACTCATCTGAAGATAGGTTCCTTTTATTCCATCACGTGGATCCATCGACCAGGCATAATTCAGACTGACGATAAAATTGTCATTGAGAGCGCCATGAATACCCCATCCGTAACTTGTATGCATTTCTTCATCTTCTCCTTTAGCGAGCCATTCTATACCTTCAGGATCGGATGTCTGAGGCAGTTTGTATTTTCCTGTTATCATCCCTGCGTCAGCATAACCGGATAAAGCCAGATATAGATTTTGATTGAACAGTACCATTCTGGCTACCTTCCATCTCAATTCAACATTGCCATAAATAAAATCCTCCCCGACAACCCTGTTTCTGAGAATGCCTCTTATTGTTCTGCTACCTCCGAGTCCGCTGAGTGTAAGCTGGGGTGCCGAATTATAAACCAGAGGGAGCATGTAAAAAGGCATTTCCCCGCCGATCTTTGCCTGGTATGATATTCTGTATCCCAGGTTCACCCTTTTGGGAATCAGGGTAAAATACTGACGATGGGTAAAGGCCATTCTGGCATATGTGTATCCGTCACTCATGAAACCCGGGGAGAACAGCAGCTGAACATCAGTCCATAATCCTTTCATCGGATTTGCTTCATTATCTCGGGTATCGTATTTGACTCCTGCTTTAAACATACCTGCCTGACCTCCGTCGGCCTGGTCAGGTTTAATAAGTCCCCATTTCACATACCTGCCGTAAAGTCCTCCTCCCGAATATGGCAGCCAATCACTTTCATTTTTACCTTTATTAATATTGTCAACATCAACAGTATCAAGATTGTGGTTCATGTATTCAAATCCGCCGAACCATTTTATATTATCACCGTATATCTTTCCGATCACTTCAACCCTGAGCTTTAACAATTCCCTCTCCATTTTGAAAAAAACCGGAGTGACATAAAGCGGATTTCCTTTAGTTGTATATTCGGATGAGTAATATGCATTGTATCCGTTGAAGCCGTAAAAATCAAGTATTTTTTCGGTCAGATAACTGATTTCTCCCATAACCCTGTAACCTGGTATCAGTGTTCTGGAATCATAAGTCAGCTGATTTATACCCTGCCCTTTTGTGGTCCTTGATAATTCAAGGTTGAATGCCTGATCATATCTGGGGTAAGCAGATCCGTCACCGTAATCAAACAATTTCAATATTCCGCCATATTTTGTACCGGTATTGGAATCATAGCCGAATACCGGGAAAAATCCAAATGTCCACCCATCCTTCATTTTTTCCCTGACTCTTTCCTGTCCGCTAATTATATTACCTGTTAATGCCAGTAATAGGATCAGATATACTATCTTTTTATCCATTATCTGATGAAAATGTGCAGCAATTTAATGTTTATCTACTTTAGTTTCCTTATTTGTAAAAAAAGATTTTGAAGTTCATTTTGAATTAGATACATTTGTTTAATAACTCATATTTAAACCTTAATTATCTGATTATGAACATTAAATCATTAGCAGTAATTCTGGCAGGACTTATACTTTTATATTCCTGTGGCGGCAATCCTTCCAATAAAAGTGAAGCAGGACAATCCTTAAAGGTAACCCTTGTTGACAAATCTGCAGAGAAAAAGATCGATGTAATGATTGACGGGAAACTATTCACCTCATTTTGCTGGCCTGATAATGTATTCAAGCCTGTACTTTATCCTGTCTTTACATCTGAAGGAACAGTAATTACAAGAGGCTTTCCTCTTGAACCAAGGGAGGGAGAAAGCACTGATCACGCACACCATACAGGTATCTGGCTCAACTATGGTGATGTTAACGGTGTTGATTTCTGGGGAAACGGTTCAACAGGCTCCCTTAGTCCGCGAGGTGGAGTAATAAAGCACCTTAATATTGAAAAGTTGTCTGACAGCAACGGTGAAGCAGTTATAATATCAAATGAAAGCTGGGTTGATTCAACCGGCAGGGAAATGCTGGCTGAAAAAACCGAATATCATTTTTCAGGAAAGGGAAAAACAAGGATCATTGACAGGATAACTACGCTAAAAGCCACAGGGGGCGATATGAAATTCAATGATACAAAAGAAGGAATGTTCGGGATAAGAGTTGCACGGCAGCTTCAGTTACCGACAAAAGAAGACATTACCCTTCAGGAAAAACAGGGAGGTACGACAACTGTAAAAGCACAGGGTGCTGGTGATATAACAGGTAATTACAGGAGCAGTGAGGGAATGACCGGTGAAGCGGTATGGGGAACAAGAGCAAAATGGATGGATCTGTATGGCCGGATAGGTGACGAGATAATTTCGGTTACTGTCTGTGACCACCCTAAGAACCAGAGCTATCCTACTTACTGGCATGCCAGGGGTTACGGACTCTTTTCAGTAAACCCTCTGGGTGCAAAAGATTTTACCAGCGGGAAGGAATTTGTTAATTTTTCAATTGCCAGCGGACAATCCGCTACATTCAGGTACAGGGTGATTGTTAACTCGGGAGCCGATCTGACAAATGAAGAGATAGATGCTTTTGCAAATGAATTTGCTGCTAAGTATTAAAGAGGGTGGTTTAGGTTCGGAGATTTGTAGAAAAGCAGAATATTTACCCCCAACCCCCCAGGGGGGGCTTAAAATCACATTTCTTGGAGAAAGTCCCCCTTAGAGGGGGATTTAGGGGTTCATACTAAGAAAAAGAATTTTCGCTCCCTGAGGATTGGTTAATTAAGAAATGAATAGTCATTTTTGTAATATAAAATTTAAAATAGCAGAGCTATGACAAAGAGACGTGATTTTATCAAAACAGGCGTTATGGGTACTGCCGGTATAGCAATTGGCGGACTGAGCCTGAGTGCAAAATCGTACAATGCTGTAAAGGGTGCAAACGAACGTATAAATCTTGCTCTGATAGGCATCAGGAACCAGGGTGCAGTTCATATCGGGTACTGGAGCAGCATCAGGGAGAGTCATAACGTTCTTCTTAAAACCTTATGTGATACAGATGAGAGGTTATTCGATTCCAGGACAAAGCTGGCTCTGGAGAAAGGTGGTACAAAACCTGCGACAGAATGGGATCTCAGGAAGGTATTCGATGACAAGGATATACATGCAGTGTCAATAGTGACACCAAATCACTGGCATGCTCTGGCCACTATATGGGCCTGCCAGGCAGGGAAACATGTTTATGTCGAAAAGCCTGCCTCCTATAATATATGGGAAGGGAAGAAAATGATTGAGGCCGCACGCAAATACAATGTATTTGTTCAGGTCGGAAAGAATAACAGATCATCTCCCAATGTCAGGGAGGCAATAAAATTTATTCATGACGGGGGTATAGGTGAAGTATTCATGGCAAGGGGACTATGCTATAAGGCAAGAGACTCTTACGGCATGGCAAAAGACAGTCAGCCACCTGCAGGATTTCATTATGATCAATGGCTCGGGCCTGCCCCGATGCGTCCGTATAATGAAAAGAAAGGACATTATAACTGGCACTGGTACTGGGATACAGGTAATGGTGACACCGGAAATACCGGTCCTCACCAGCTTGATATTGCCCGCTGGGGACTAAGAAAGGATGAGCACCCTGTTTCGGTTTATTCAACGGGTGGTCTATACGGTTTGAATAAAGAGGAGAGTGCTCCCGATAAGAAAACCCCGGGCAGACTTGTATATGGCGATGTTGAGGCATATGGTCATGATAAAACTTTTCAGGAGACACCCAATACACAGACATGTTCATTCAAATACAAGGATGGTACTCTTCTTGAATTCGAAACAAGGGGAAGATATACGAACCAGGAAGGCTACAAGGGTGTTGAGGCAGGAAATATTTTCTACGGTTCAGAAGGTTATCTAGAAATTGCAGGTGACACCTGGAAAGCTTTCAGAAGAAGGGAAAAGGAACCTTTTGCTGCCTCAAAGGAAGCTGCTCCGGGTCAGGAAGCAAATCATTATAAAAATTTTATTGAAGCACTTCGTTCCGGTAAAATTGAAAACCTGAATTGCGATATCCGCGAAGGTGTAATATCATCCGATTTGGCTCACCTGGCAAATATTTCATACCGGGTCGACAGGTCGCTGAGATTTGATGGCGCTTCAGAGAAGTTTATAAATGATCCTGAGGCTGATGCCCTGCTCTCGAGGAAGGAGTACAGAAAACCATATGTGGTTCCGGAAAATGTCTAGATCTAATAAACACTTTTTAATTCACCCCTAAATCCCCCAGGGGGGACTTTTAAATCCAGTTTATGAAAGCCCCCCTTGGGGGGTTTGGGGGTCATAAAAAAAGATGACTAACAATCCTTCCAAAATAGGTCACTACCGCTACCGCATCCTGGCCCTTGTATTCATGGCCACAACTATCAATTACTTCGACAGAAGTATTGTTGGTGTTATGGCCCCTACCCTGCAAAAGCTTTTCAGCTGGAGCAATTCCGATTACGCTGCTATAATGGTATCTTTCAAAATAGCCTATGGTATAGGTCTTCTCTTTATGGGAGGTATTATTGACAGGTTTGGGACCAGGGCAGGTTATACTCTTTCTATTGCAATATGGAGCCTCTTCGGTATGCTTCATGCTGCTGTCCGTCCTGCCTTCAGCCTTGCAGGGTTCATTGCAGCCCGGTTCGGATTGGGAATCGGTGAAGCAGGAAATTTCCCTGCTGCCATTAAGACAGTTGCTGAGTGGTTCCCTAAAAAGGACAGGGCCTTTGCCACAGGTATCTTTGATGCATCCACAAGCGTTGGTGCAATACTGGCTCCCTTTATTGTCGGAGCAATTGTAACAGTGGAGGGAAAAAACTGGCAGATCCCTTTTTTATTTACCGGGATATTGAGTTCTATATGGGTTTATCTCTGGCTCCGGACATATCAGAAACCCGAATTCCATACAAAGCTTTCCAAGGCAGAACTTGATTATATCAACAGTGATTCAGGGGAAGAGACAACGGAAAAAATCCCATGGTTGAAACTTTTACCAAAAAGGGAGACCTGGGCCTTTGCTTTAACAACTTTAACTGATGGTGTCTGGTGGTTCTACCTTTTCTGGGGAGCTAAATTCCTTGCAGAACAGTTTGGTGTCGACATAAAGAACATTGGTCTGCCATTCCTTATAATATTTATAATGGCCGATGCCGGAAGTCTGTTGGGAGGACTGGTTTCAGGAGCCTTAATAAAAAAAGGGTGGTCGATAAATAAAGCAAGGAAAATTACACTGCTGGTAAATGCAATAATAATTCTGCCGGTAATATTTGTTCCCGTATCAGACAGCAAATGGCTGGCTGTATTTCTTATTGGTTTAGGTGCTGCCGGACATCAGTCCTGGTCTATAAACAGCTATACGCTTGTGCCGGATGTTTTTCCAAAGAAAGCAACCGCTTCAGTGATAGGGATAGGAAAGATGGTTGGTGTAGCTGTTGCCGTTGTTGCAGATCTTGCTCTGGGTGCAGTCCTTGATACTGCGGAAAACTCAGGGTATTTCTGGGCCTTCGTAATAGCCGGATTATCTTATATCTCCATCCTGGGTTTTGTCCATTTGCTTATGCCGAGGATGACACCTCTGGATGATAATTTGAATTATATAAAGGAAAAACCCCCCATCCCCCCAGGGGGGGCTTAGTATAGTGATAGATTTCAAGTCCCCCCTGGGGGATTTAGGGGTGGATTTAAATCGGAATTTGTAATAGGTTCAAAAATAGTCGAGTAAATAATCTGAGAATAACAAATTAATTCCATGGCAAACAAACACTTATCACGCCGGAGTTTTTTAGGTAAAACTTCAGCTGCAATTGCCGGAGCAGCTATTGTGTCCGGGTCTTCACCACTGAATGCTGCATCGTATAAACGTGTAAAGGGAGCCAATGACAGGATAAACATTGGATTTCTTGGATGCGGGGCACGGGGTAATGGCCATCAGAACATGATTAAGATGTCAGAGAAGGATAAAAACCTTGGTGTAGTTGCTGTATGCGACATTTGGAAACTTAACAGGGAGAAGGCAGCGGCATCATGTAAAAAAAATTTCGGGACTGATGTGAAGCAGTTTAAATATTCAGAGGATATGCTGAATATGTCTGAACTTGACGCTGTGATGATCGCAACAGGTGATCACCAGCATGCTAAAATTCTTGCTGAGGTAGTTAAAGCCGGAAAGGATTGCTATTGTGAAAAACCCATGGCGATAGATGTTGAAGAAGCTAAGCTGGCAAGAAGTGCAGTTCTTTCATCAAAACAGGTCGTTCAGATGGGTTCGCAATGGGTAAGTGATCCCATTCAGATAAAAATCAGGGAAATTGTGCGTTCAGGCAGACTGGGGCAGATAACGAAAATTGAGCAGGTCTGGAATGATAATGGCCCGAGATGGCATGTTCCAAATGACCCTGATGTTGCTGCAATAAGAGAAGAGGATACTGACTGGAACAGATGGCTGCTGGGCCGCCCATACGTTCCTTTTGATCCATGGAAATATTTTGAATTCAGGATCTTCCGCGACTATTCAGGAGGTATAACATCTCAGTGGATGAGCCATGGTGCCAGTCTTGTTCATTTCTACACTGATACGGCAATTCCTGATTCAATGGTTGCACATGGAGGTATTTTCGGATGGCAGGATATCAGGCAGAACCCTGATACATTCCAGGCTCTTGCAACATTTGATGATAAGAAATTTCTGTATTCATATACTTCAAACTATGCTAATAAATTCGGCGACTATACATGTATAAGAGGTAAAGAGGGTACACTCTTTGCTCACGGAGGTGAAGGTAGTCCGAGATGGTTCTTTATACCTGAACATCAGGACCTGCCGGGAGGTTTTGATTTCTTTGAGGGGATGAAGGAAGCTGTCAGAAATAAAAAGGCTGAAATTGTATCAACCCCGGAATATGAAATGAAAATGGGACCGGT
>CALMJY010000101.1 GCA_937864815.1 uncultured Bacteroidota bacterium | reverse complement strand
GGACCGGTATTATTTCCTTCAGACCGTCCTCATAAACAACTTCATACCAGCCCAGCAGATCTGCCGAATCAAAGAAATTGGGTATATTGAAATATGACTTCTGGTTTCCTGCAGGGATTGCACAGGCATGAAGAAATATAAGGCTGCTTACATCAGCTCCGATCTTTATCCCGTCTGCAGCAGAGGGCAGGGGATTCTTTGCAGTATTTTCAGTGCCTGCAGCAACCAGACTGTTTCCTGCCTTACCAGCAGGAGAGGACAATTTAAAGACTTTGGTTCCTGATTGTACTGTTCCGGGTTTAAGCGAACTTATATCTGCGCCAAATACTTTTAAATCGGTTCTCATATTCAAAGAAGCGGAGATATCCACAGGCACAACAGGATCACCATCTTCGCTTGGGATCCTTGTTCCCTTGAAGGATTTGCGAACATCAGGCATCATCAGCCTTACGGTTTCTCCAAGCTTCCGGAGATCAGGTACATGAGGTGACCATAGTAAATTGGCGCAACCCAGATAGTCCAGAACAAGGTCCTTGCCGAAGGTATATTCATTTGTCGAAGCCCAGGAAGAAGGTGCTCCTCCGGTAAGTCTGAATTCAGTGATTCTCTTATTCCAATCGGTTATTGCAGGAGTGAAGTTACCGTAAACCTGAGTGAATCCGAAATCATGAAGATCCATCTCCTTTTTCCTGCTGTTCCAGAACCAGTTGAATATCAGTATGTCCTTTGGAATTGATTCCCTTACCACTTCAGGCCTCACAGCACCGGGGGTCTGATACTTTTTGCCAGTAGATGAGACCCGGTCCTGGACAAGTGTATCCCTTACGCTTTCAAGCAGGTAGTCACCCCACATGGCGATCTTTATATTTTTATCTGCAAAGTACTTATGGATCTTATTTATATCTCCGGCAAAAAGTTCCGAATGATCCTTTCCTTTGCACTTCGGGCATACTCCCAGAGGAGCACCCCACCACTCATCGTGACCGATGTGTACCATTTTCGGTTTCATCACTTCAACATACTCATCATATACATCGAACATAAGCTCGTAAGATGCCGGATTTGACGGACAATATGTATCGGGATAAATGTCACCGGGATATTCAGCAAGCTCGGGATGCCGTGTAAGAAGATAGTAACCATGTGTCAGTGAGGGTATTTCAGGTATGGTCTCTATAAAATACTGTCCTGCAAAATCCACCAGGTCTCTTACTTCGCTTTTTTCAAGGATATAGCCATCACCTGCATCATAATGGCTGGAGTTCTTTTCTTCGCCATATAGACCCTGAGTGGAATTTGACCTGCTGTATTTCAGCTGCTTCGAAAACTCTATCCAGCCGGCATTAACTTCCGGATGCCTGTCGAGCCTCATGCAGTTTACCTCAACTATTACCTTATTATATTTGTACAGAGCCATGAAATCCCTGAGAAATCTCTTGTAGAATGCAATATTATCAGGACCCGGAACATAGAGCCTGATTCCCCTGAAAGGCAGTCGTGGCCAGTCAGTTACCTCGATTCCCTGAACCGTTTTGCCATTTCCCCTCATGAGCAGCTGCCGCAGTGACTGAAAACCATAAAATGCACCCTGGTCATCCCAGCCTGCAATAACAATAATATTATTCTTTACATGCAGGATATATCCTTCGTTGCCGGGTTTTTTTTCAGTCAGAACAAGATTATTCCTGCTGCAGTATTCACTTATCAGGAGATTGCTTTTATTCCCCATTATGATAATTTTCCCTTTTGCCGGAAGCGTGTTCAAGTTAGTTAGCTTTATTGCAACTCCGTATTTATCACTTAGTTCCCTTATTATGCTTCTTGCCAGAAAGATATCCTGCTCAGTTGCGTTAACAGGTACTGCAACAGATATGGTTTCATCGACAGTAAATACTTCACCGGTTACTTTTTGTTCCTGCGGCAGGGGGAAAATTAATGGTAAATCTGATGCTGATACGCCGGAAGCATTAAAATTCAGAAGGGCCACAAATAAATTCAGCATTAAAAGACTGCAAAATGTTTTTTTTGTACTCATGGGTGTAAATTTTACAAGGGAGGATAGCAATTAACAGATTATCTTATTAAACTTGTGTTATCCAAATATAATAAGTTTTTAAGGAGGAACAAGTATTAAAAGAACTGACAATTCAGCATTCAAAAACTCAAAGTGATTATATGCAAAGTGAAAACCATCTGCTTCAGAAAAGGGTGACATTGTTCGATGGAACATCTATAGTGGCCGGAGCCATGATAGGATCGGGAATATTTATTGTAAGCGCCGATATAGCACGCAGTGTCGGATCGCCCGGATGGCTTATGATGGTATGGCTTATAACAGGTATCATTACAATAATCGGGGCCCTGAGCTATGGAGAGCTTGCTGCAATGATGCCAAGCGTCGGGGGTCAGTATGTTTATCTGAGAGAATCTTACCATCCGCTTATCGGATTCCTGTTCGGATGGACCACCTTTCTGGTCATACAGTGTGGTTCAATAGCTGCAGTGGCCGTTGGTTTTGCAAAATTCTCAGGGGTGATTTTTCCCTGGATTTCCGATTCCAATGTTCTGGTCAAAATTGCGTCACTTAACATAACCTCCACCCAGCTTGTGGCTATTCTTCTGATAGTATTCCTTACCTGGTTGAATACCAGGGGTATTGTTACGGGAAAAACAGTTCAGAATATATTCACCTCAACAAAGGTTATTGCATTGCTCGGTTTTATCATTGTCGGACTACTATTCACCAACGGTATCAACAACCTTTCCGGAAACAGTGAGGTATTCTGGCAGGCCAGCCGGATCGGTGACGGAGGTCAGATCATACCTATTGCCGGTTTCACTCTTGTTGCTGCAATAGGCACTGCGCTGGTAGGTTCTCTTTTTGCTTCAGATGCATGGTATAATATAACTTATATTTCAGGAGAAGTGATAAATCCAAAAAGAACAGTTCCTCTCAGCCTGTTGTTCGGAACCCTTCTTGTTTCAGGATTATACCTTCTTACCAATTTCGTTTATGTAAGGATTCTTCCTCTGCACGGCTCCCCTGACGGGGCAGATGCCATAGCAAAGGGTATTCAGTTTGCAACAGACGACCGGGTAGCAACATCTGCAATGAGTGTTATTATTGGTGATTACGCAGCAGTTGTGATGGCAATTTTTATTATGATCAGCACATTCGGCTGTAATCAGATTATGATTCTTGCAGGTCCGAGGGTTTATTATGCAATGGCTGTTGACGGATTGTTTTTTAAAAAGGTAGCAGGACTTAACGCAAGAGGAGTACCTGCCTTTGCCCTGGTAATCCAGGGAGTCTGGTCGGTACTGCTCTGTTTATCTGGCACATACGGAGACCTTCTTGATTATGTAATTTTTGCTGTGCTGCTTTTCTTTGCACTTACCATACTGGCAATTTTCATTCTCAGGGTTAAACGGCCTGATATACCACGACCCTACAAGGCTTTCGGATATCCGTTCATCCCCGCGCTCTATATTCTTACCACACTGACCATCATGGTGATCCTGCTGATCTATAAGCCGAATTACACTTTCCCGGGATTGGGAATTGTACTACTCGGGATACCTGTATTCTACCTGTGGAAGAAATTCAATAAATCTTCAGGGGAGAGAGAAGAAAGTATTTAATATTTAAAATATATTTTAAGAACTTACACAGAGGGGCTGTCTCATAAGTTCGATTTTACCCCCAAACCCCCCAAGGGGGGCTTTCAAATCAACTGATTTTCAATAAGTCCCCCTTGGGGAATTTAGGGGTGGATTTAGAAAAATTGACTTTTGAGACACCCTCTCAGAGACTCCACAGAGTGCACAGAGCTTTAAAATTGATTATTCCTCTGTGTCCCCTGTGGTTAATGGATCTATTATGTTACCGGAAGGATTCATAAAACGAATACAGACCCAGAGATATATCGACCCGGAGCATCTTCTGAGGGCTCTCGGAGAACCATCTCCGGTTAGCATCCGTATCAATAAAACAAAATGGAATCATAAACCGCTCAGTTCAAAACCTGTTCCATGGTCAGCAACGGGATACTATCTTGAAGCCAGGCCATCTTTCACCCTCGATCCCCTTTTCCATTCAGGCTGCTATTATCCGCAGGAAGCATCAAGCATGTTTATTGAACAGGCTTTTCGTCAGCATGCCGGTAAATCAGGCCGGATAAAAGTTCTCGATCTGTGTGGTGCCCCCGGGGGAAAAAGCACACTTCTTTCAGATATCATCGGACCAGACAGCTTGCTGGTGTCCAACGAAGTAATAAGATCGAGGGCATCCGTTCTCTCAGAGACACTTACCAAATGGGGTGCAGGAAATGTACTTGTGACACAGAGCGATCCTTCTGCATTCAGCTCTCTGGCAGAATATTTTGATGTGATTCTGGTTGATGCGCCATGCAGCGGGGAAGGCATGTTCCGTACTGAAGTTGCAAGGAATGAGTGGTCAGAAGCAAACACAGTTCACTGTGCAGAAAGGCAACGGAGAATACTTAATGATATATGGCCATCACTGAAAAAGGATGGATTGCTTATTTACAGCACATGTACTTTTAATCCTGCCGAGAATGAGGAGAATATAAAATGGCTTATCGAAAAGCAAAAGGCATATTCACTTGCAATGGATTTATCAGGATTCAGAGGAATACAGGAAATCGAACTTTCTTCAGTGAAAGGGTATGGTTTTTATCCTTATAAAACAGAAGGAGAAGGATTCTTCATGGCAGTTGTAAGAAAAACAGAAAGCTTAGGAAATACTGATCTTCACAGCACCAGGTCAGGCGATCTGAAACCTTCAAACCGCGAGATTGAAGCTGTGAGAAACTGGATTATCGGAGACCCCCGGAGACTTATCAAAAAAGGTGATGATATCTGGCTTCTGCCCTGCAATCCGGATGAATATGCCCGGCTATTTAAGCATCTGAGAGTAATTAAAGCAGGAACCAGGATCGCGGCTGTCAAGAGCAATGATTATCTTCCTGCGCATGACCTTGCCATATCATCTCTTGCCGGAGATAAAAATTTCCCCTGCACCGAGCTGAATTATAATGATGCTGTTGCCTTTCTGAGGAGAGATAACATTAATACCAGGCCGGATTCGCGGGGATGGAACCTGGTTTCGTTCATGGGAGTAAATCTCGGATTTGTGAATATTCTTGAAAAGCGACTTAACAACTATTTCCCTGTCGAGTGGAGGATCAGAATGAATGTGCCTGCGAACAGTAATAAGGGTCTTATAAAATGGGAATAATATGAAACCTGTTTCCCGTGAATTCCAGGTATTTGCAAAACCGGTGGGAGCAAGCTGCAATCTAAGGTGTTCCTATTGTTATTACCTTGAAAAGCACTCTTTATACCCGGATGGTCGATCTCATTTAATGTCTGATACACTTCTTGAAAAATATGTTGTACAACATATTTCTGCGACAACCGATGATATGATCTTCTTCTCCTGGCACGGCGGCGAACCCTTGCTGGCGGGGATAGACTTTTACAGGAAAGCAGTCAGTCTTCAGAAAAAAAATCTTCCTCCCGGTAAAAGAATTCTAAATGGAATCCAGACGAATGGCACTTTAATAAATGATGAGTGGAGCAGATTCTTTTCTGATGAGAATTTTATTATTGGTATCAGTATTGACGGTCCGGGTGAACTTCACAATAAACACCGTTATGATATTAATAAACAGGCTTCTCACGAAAGAGTTATAAGGGGGCATAATCTTTTGCAGTCACATGGGATTAATCCTGAATTATTGTGCGTTGTAAATTCACATAACGTTAATTTTCCTCTTGAAGTTTATGACTGTTTCAGGCAGATGGGGGCAGAGTATATTACATTTCTTCCCCTTGTTGAGAGAAAGGGAAAAAAGGGTGAAAAGGCTTCTGAGGATTCGGTGCCGGCGTATGAGTTCGGAAAATTTCTTTCATCTGTCTTCGATGAGTGGCTGGCAAAGGATATCGGAAGGATAAAAGTTCAGATCTTTGAAGAGGCAGCCAGGACAGCTTTTAACCAGGAACACACCTTATGTATTTTTAAAAAGGAATGCGGCGGGGTTCCGGTGGTGGAACATACTGGTGATTTTTATTTATGCGATCACTATGTTGACAGAAGTCACAGGCTGGGGAACCTGAATGACAATCCACTGGAGTACTATCTTGACAGCCCTGAGCAAAAAGAATTCGGAATGGCGAAATATCTGACACTTCCGCGATACTGTATGGATTGTGATGTAAGATCAATGTGTAACGGGGAGTGTCCGAAAAACAGATTTATACCTTCACCTGACGGAGAACCGGGATTGAACTACCTATGCAGCGGGTATAAACATTTCTTTAACCACTGCAAACCCTTTGTTGAGGCGATAGCTTCTCTTACCCCTAAATCCCCCTCTATGGGGGACTTTGCAGGGTAATATTTTTAAGCCCCCTTGGGGGGTTGGTAGTAGATTTATTTTAATTTCTCTTTAAAAAATCCAACAGTTCTTTCCCATGCCAGTTTTGCTGCCACTTCGTTGTAACGCTCGGGATTTGAATCGTTATTGAAAGCATGCCCGGCCCCCTCATACATGAATATCTGGTATTCCTTGTTCTGTTTTTTAAGCTCTGCTTCAAAAGCTTCTATCCCTGCATTTATGCCGGGATCATTGCCGGCATAATGTGCCATTACAGGAGCTTTGATTTTAGCTACATCCTCTGTTGCAGGCTGCCTGCCATAGTAAGGAACTGCAGCATCCAGATCAGGAGAGTTGACAGCCACCTGGTTGGTCATGGCACCTCCCCAGCAGAAGCCTGTACATCCGACCTTACCTTTTGATTTTGGGTGAGTTTTGAGATAACTTACAGCAGCCACAAAATTTTTTACAGTCTCTTCACTTTTTAGTTCACGCATCATTGTCCCGGCTTTTGCAGGGTCATTTTCAGGCGTGCCACCAAGCGGACTCAGTGCATCAGGAGCCATGGCAAGAAAACCCTCATTAGCCATTCTTCTTGTAACATCCTGGATGTGTGGCTGCAAGCCCCTGTTTTCATGAATTACGATAACTGCAGGAAACTTCTTCCCTTTTTTCGGATGAGCCATAAAACCTCTCATATCACCTGTTGCAGCAGGATACTCAATGAATTGTGTTATAAGATCCTCCTCTACAGGGAGTTCAGATAAATTCAGGCTGTTTTCTTCAAGCACAGGAAGAAGAGCCATTGCAGCAGCAGTACTTCCGGCTGCCATTGTCAGCTTCTTCAGAAAGTCACGTCGGCTTGTTCTCCCATTTTTGTAGTCTTCATAGAGACCGGTTATATTACTCTTCATATTTTTTTTACATTTGTTAACTTCCCTTATTAGTGGACCAGTAATTTACTGATAAAAGATTGCATTAACAAAAAACAATATGAAACACGACATTGAAATTGCGCAGGAGGCTAAGATAAGACCTATAGGAGAGATTGCTGATATACTGGGAATACCTAAGGATGAGCTTGATCTCTACGGAAAGTACAAAGCCAAAATTCCGCTCGAATTTATCGATGAAAGCAAGCTTAAGAATTCAAGGCTTGTTCTGGTTACTGCAATCACTCCTACTCCTGCCGGTGAAGGAAAGACCACTACGTCAATTGGTCTTGCCCAGGGATTGAACCTTATTGGAAAGAAGACAACGGTTGTTCTTCGTGAACCCTCACTTGGCCCTGTGTTCGGTATAAAGGGAGGTGCTGCCGGCGGCGGTTACTCCCAGGTTATCCCTATGGAAGATATAAATCTCCATTTTACAGGCGATATTTCGGCGGTAGAGAAGGCTCATAACCTGCTGGCTGCACTTATTGATAATAACCTTCAGCTTAAGGAAGGAAACCTGGGAATAGATCCAAGAACCGTGGCGTGGAAAAGGGTTATGGATATGAACGAACGTTCACTCAGGGATATAGTTATTGGTCTGGGAGGAACAACGGAGGGCGTACCACGTCAGTCGGGTTTCAATATTACTGCAGCCTCTGAAGTAATGGCTACTCTTTGCGTTGCTAAGGATCTGGACGATCTGAAGACAAGACTTGGAAACATTTTTATCGGATATACCTTTTCCGACAAGCCTGTTTTTGCACGAGATCTGAAAGCACAGGGTGCAATGGCCGTATTGCTGAAGGAGGCAATAAAGCCGAATCTGGTTCAAACTCTCGAAGGTACCCCTGCAATAATTCACGGAGGTCCGTTTGCCAATATCGCACAGGGTACAAATACCATTATTGCAACAAAAATGGGTATGTCGCACAGTGAAATTGTTGTGACCGAAGCAGGTTTTGCCAGCGAACTTGGTGCTGAGAAGTTTTTCAATATCAAATCACAATTTGGTAATTTAAGTGCGAATGCCGTGGTACTTGTTGCAACTATCCGTGCAATTAAATATCACGGGGGAGCCAGGCTTGCTGATCTGCAGAAGCGGAATCTGGAGGCGCTGATCAGAGGATTTGAGAATCTCGATAAGCATATTGAGAATATGAGATGGTTCGGTTTCAGGCCGGTAGTGGCAATAAATAAGTTTGCTTCCGATACTCCCGAGGAGATTGAGCTTCTTATGCATCACTGCGGCAGCCAGAATGTCCCGGTTGCACTCAACAATTCATGGGCAGAAGGAGGCAGGGGAGCCGTTGATCTCGCAAATACCGTGCTCAGGTCAATTGAGGACGGGGAAAATAAATTCAAGCCGTTGTATGAACTTTCCTGGACATTCGAGAGAAAGATAGAAACGATATGCAAGCTTCTCTACGGCGCAGACCATGTTGAGTATGCACTTAAGGCAAAATCACAGCTCGACAGGATTGAAAAGCTTGGACTTGGTGACCTGGCTGTTTGTATTGCAAAAACACAGAAGTCACTCTCGGATGATCCCGCCAGAAGGGGCCGGCCAACCGGATTCACCGTAAAGATCCGCGAGGTTGAGCTTTCATCGGGTGCCGGATTCATTGTGCCGATAGCCGGTACAATTATGAGGATGCCCGGTCTGCCCGCAGTTCCTTCAGCCGAAAATATTGATATTGATTCAGAGGGTAATATAAAAGGTCTTTTCTGATGCGAACGAATATCTCTGCTGCAATTCTGGCAGGAGGACCAGGTAGCAGGATGAAGGGACTTGTTAAGCCAAAAATCATTCTTGACGGGAAAACAATACTGGATCGTTCCCTTATTGTCCTGAAAAATATTTTCAGCGAGATAATTCTTGTTACAAATTCCCCGGAAACATATACCGGGTACGAAGGATTGCTTATTACCAGCGATCATTTAAAGGGTATCGGACCACTTGCTGGAATACATGCTGCACTGAAAGCTGCTTCAGGTGATGCCGTATTTATTTTTGCAGGTGACATGCCTTTACTGAACAATGATCTGATTATGAAACAGGCAGGTTTTTTTGAAGGACTGAACTGCGACATACTTATTCCACGAACAGGGACAGACATTGAACCTCTTCATTCAATTTACAAAAGGTCTATATTGCCAAAGCTTGAGGATTATATTTCAACAGCCGAAAGTATGGCTGTCAGGGATTTTTGCATGACAGTAAATGTGAAATTTATGGATATCGAGAAGGATAGACATGTTAGTTTTTTAAATATTAACTCAGATTCCGACATTTCAGAGGTTGAAAGAATATTCAAAACCGGAAGACATAAAAACACCTTAGAATAATTAACTTTAGCTCTGAATTTAATGCAGATTCCTATGAAGAGAATTCCGTTACTGATTATAGTTGTCCTGATAACTGCCATATCATGCAAAAAATACAGTAAGTACGGAGGAGTACCATTCGCTGAGAAAGAACCGCGCGACTGGGAGAATCCTGCTGTCAATCAGATAAACCGGGAGAACCCCCATGCTACACTTTTAAGTTTCCCGGACAAGGCTGGTGCTCTTGAAGGAATAAAGACTAATTCTCCAAACAGACTATCACTCGACGGAACATGGAAATTCAACTGGGTCAGGTCACCTGACCTGCGTCCTGCATGGTTCTTTAAAAATGATTACGATACACGCGACTGGAAAGATATTGACGTACCATCCAACTGGCAGATGAGAGGGTATGATGTCCCGATATATGTAAATATAACCTACCCGCATAAGATGGATCCTCCACGGATACCTCATGAATGGAATCCTGTAGGTTCATATAAAAGAACATTCAGGGTACCGTCGGAATGGAAAGGCAGGGAGATATTTCTACATTTCGGGGCAGTAAGTTCGGCTTTTTATGTCTGGATAAATGAAGATCTTGTCGGATATAGTGAAGACAGTAAACTGCCGGCAGAGTTCAACATAACAAAATTTTTAAAGCCCGGAAAGAATTCAATCTCTGTTGAAGTTTATCGCTGGAGTGACGGCAGCTATCTCGAGGACCAGGACTTCTGGAGGCTAAGCGGGATTCAAAGATCAGTTTACCTTCATGCACGGCCAAAAAACTTTATAGCTGATTTCTTTGCAACAGCTGACCTTGAAAATAATTACACTGACGGTCTCTTAAACCTGGATGTAACTGTTACAAATTCACTTAAGGATAATGCTTCTTTAAAGATTGAATCATCACTTTATGACGGTACGACAGAAATCTATAATGAATCGAAGGATATTTCTTTATCTGATGGATCAGGCATGGTAAGTTTCAGCAAATCTTTTCCTTCCGTCAGGAAATGGTCTGCCGAAAAGCCCAACCTCTATCCGCTTGTTTTAACTCTGAAAGATGCAAACGGAAATGTACTTGAGAGTGTCAGCTCGAAAATCGGATTCCGTAAGATTGAGATAAAAAATTCACAGGTACTTATTAATGGAGTTGCTGTGCTCTTTAAAGGGACCAATATGCATGAGCATGATGATGTTAACGGTCATGTAGTTGATGAGGCTCTTATCCTTAAGGACATACGCGTTATGAAAAGCCATAATATCAATGCTGTGAGGACATCACATTATCCGCAGCAGGAGTTATGGTACGAGATGTGCGATAAATATGGACTTTATCTTGTTGATGAGGCTAACATTGAATCTCATGGAATAGGGTATGATAAAGATGTGACTATTGCTGATAAGCAGGAGTGGGAAAAAGCTCACCTGGAAAGGATGCAGGGCATGGTTGAAAGAGACAAAAACCATCCTTCAATAATCTTCTGGTCAATGGGGAATGAAGCCGGTGACGGTCACAATTTCCTCAATGGATACAAATGGATAAAAGGAAGAGATGCAACCCGTCCTGTTCAGTATGAAAGGGCCGAGCATTCAACCAATGCACCTGAAAGACATACAGATATATGGTGTCCGATGTATTCAAAAATCGAATATATAGAATCATATGCCAAAGACAAGACTCAGGACAGGCCGCTAATAATGTGCGAATATGCTCATGCCATGGGTAATTCAACCGGAAATCTGCAGGACTACTGGGATGTCATTGAAAAATATCCAAAGCTGCAGGGCGCTTTTGTATGGGATTGGGTGGATCAGGGAATGCTCGCATCCAATGAGATAGGTGAGAAATACTGGACTTATGGTGGTGACTATGGAGAGGAAGGCATACCATCCGATGGTAACTTCTGTCTGAACGGACTCACCTGGCCTGACAGGACTCCAAAACCCGGGTTGAAGGAAGTCAAGAAAGTTTATCAGTATATCGGTTTTGAACCTGTTGATTTAAAGACAGGAATGATACTGATAAAAAACAAGTACAACTTCACTGAACTGGCAGAGTTTATTTTTGAATGGGAGGTGGTTGCCGACGGGATTGTACTTCAATCAGGTACAATCAATCTTCCTGAATTCAAACCCGGATCATCATCACAGGTGATGTTGCCTTATGAAAAGATCAATCCTGAACCCGGTACAGAATATTTCCTTAATATCCGGGCTAAACGCACCGATTCATGGAATCTTGTACCGGAAGGTCATGTTTATGCAACTGCCCAGTTCCCGCTTGCTTCAAGACCAAAGGAACTCTCAGCTAAACAGACATATATATCAATACTGCAACCAAAAACAGTTGACAAAAAAATTGAAGTGGCAGGTCCTGATATGAAGATTGTTTTTGATATTGAAAAGGGTCAGATGGAATCTTATAACTATAAAGGAACGGAGTTCATTAAGAAGGCCCCGCAACCTGATTTCTGGAGACCACCAACAGATAATGATTATGGTTATGGAATGGACAGAAAGCTTGGTGTATGGAAAAAGGCCGGAGAAAGGGCAGTCGTAACAAAAGCTTCAATAACCAATCCTGATATGGGAAAGGTACTTATAACATTCTTCTACGATATACAGGATACTTCAGGGGCAAAGATTGCAGGATTTGTATCGGCTTATACGATATACGGAAATGGAAGTGTGGTAGTAAAGAATCAGTTCAATAAGATCTCCGAACTCATCCCTGAAATTCCGAGGATGGGAATGCAGATGCAGCTTCCCGAGGAATTTTCAAACCTGAAATGGTTTGGAAGAGGTCCTTATGAAAATTACTTGGACAGGAAAACAGCATCTGAGGTTGGATTGTATGTAAGTACTGTTGCTGACCAGTATACATCATATATCAGGCCACAGGAAAACGGATACAAAACAGATACACGCTGGCTGCTGCTTACAAATGATGAAGAAACCGGACTTATGATAATTGGCGATCCGGTAATATGTTTTTCTGTACTTAATTACATACATGATGATTTTGAATCACCGGGGAAATTATCACAGTACAGGAAAGATGCCAAATCAGCCAATACTCATACAGTCGACCTTAAACCAAGAGACCTTGTAAATCTAAATGTTGACTTTGGTCAGATGGGTGTGGGAGGGGATGATTCCTGGGGTGCGCCGATACATCTGAAATACAGGCTCCCCGAAAGGAGATATGAGTATTCCTTCAGGATGCGGCCTGTTAACAGTGAAGATGATATTCTTAAAATTTCAAAAGAGAAGTTTTAAATATAAAAAAAATAACCACAAAGGACACAGAGTTTTCACAAAGGGCACGAAGATAAAACCTTGATTTTTATTTCTTTGTGAGCTCTGTGTTATCCTGAGCCGAAGGCGAAGGACTTTGTGACCTCTGTGGTTAATGGATTTTGATTTTTTCAACACTCCGAAATTAAAAAGGAGGATTATTCAATATGTTATCATTTAGTAAATTCAAATTTCTGGAATACCATTCCGTAATGTGATCCCGGAGGATCAGACTTTATTTTCATTCCGTTCCAGTCTGTCGCAAAATTTCCTGAATAGAGCAGCCAGGCAGTTTTACCATCCCTGCTAATGAATTTTGAAGGGATATTCACAAAATATGCCTGTTCTCCAAAATTCTTAAGGTATGTTATAATCTTCCATTCACCGTCAAGCCTGTCTGATTCAAGAATGTAGGTGTTCATGCGTGCGCAGGTATTGCCACCGTCAGTAACACACATCAGATATTTTTTTAGCGGAGCATTATATGTAATTGTTACACAACCCATATTGTTATCCCATTCAAGAAGAGGTTTTATTTTTTTAAAATCACTGGTCCATATTGTATTTCCCCCGGAGTCTTTTCCTCCATAATATTCATAGGCTTCAGGATTATTGATATTTTCAATAGTGGGAGTTACTCTTATAAGGTAGATCTGATCCCCGGTAATCCAGCTTACATTGTAAAACCGATATGGATTATCATTTCTAACCGCTCCGTGAGCAACCAGGTAGGCTTTTCCATCGGGAGAATATTGCATATTTTTCCCGAAGTCGACAAAGTGAGGTGATCCTATTTTCACCGGGTAACCATTGATGCCTGATTCTCCGAATAAAGGTTTAGCCGGTGTATGCGGAGTTTCTTTCCATGTACGTCCGTAATCGGTTGAATAACGGAATCCTACGAAAGGGCCCATCCATGGCCAGTTGAATGTGGAATCTCCGTACTGGGCACTACCTGCAGGGGCTAGGCAGTAGGTGCCATAATACCATATTTTGTTGTAAATCAGACTTCCGCACGGGTATCGTCCCTGGTAAGGAGCAGGCGATCCTTTTGATAATCCAAGGCTGTAGACTGTAAGGTTTAAGGGATCATTCCCTTCAATAACCGCCTGACCTGTGGTTGCTGTCTCACCCCCTGATCCTGATGATTCCCAGGAACCGTCAAGTCTTGGACAGGATCCGTCGGTCCAGGGAGAATACAGCCTGTCATCCTCCGCCCAGGTTGGATACCATGTATCTGCAACATGAAATCCGTTTTTCATACCAAGAAGTCTTATTCCTTTAAGACTTTCAGACTGCTTAAACGGACAACCTATAGGTGTTTCTGATTTCCAGATATACTGTTTATATGATAGAGTATCCGGTTTTACCTGGGAATGGGCAAATGAGGCTGAAATGGTCAGCAGAATAAATGAGAGCAGAGTACTTTTATTCATATTAGTTTAGTATTTAAAAAATAGCTTTAACCCACCCCTGCCCCCTCCACAGGAGGGGAACCCAAAAACATAACCGCTGTACCGTCGCCACACCGTCGCACCGTCACACCGTCACACTGTCGCACCGTCGCACCGTCGCACCGTCGCACCGTCGTACCGTCGCACCGTCACACCGCCGTACCGTCGTACCGTCGCACCGTCATACCGTCTTCTCATAAAAATACGCCATTTTCTCATCCGCGTCATCCCATGTATAAATTTTTTTATCACGGTTTTTAAAATAGAAGTTAAGAAGTGCAGCATCTCCCGCACACATTGTGGTATGTACAAAAAGGAAGGAGGCGAGACTCCACTTCCAGGGGCCGGGAAGAACAATTATAAGGTAAACTGATGCCAGGCTTATGACAATGAATGGTACCAGTGCTACAAAAATAAATTGAATGGGAGTTGCAACATGCCTGTGAGCAGTAACATAAAACAGGTATTGTTTAAGGTCCATGCCAACTCTTATTTTTCTTGCGCCTGAAAGGTAATAGGGTATGATATGAAGAATTTCATGCACAGGGATTATGATTAGCGGGAAAATAATTAACCCGAGTAGTGAATGACCTAAAGTGCTCAGATTGTTCTCAATTCCGGTCCTGATCCAAAGTGCAATTATAAGAGAAGCACTGCAAAGAGACCAGAATAGAATTGTAACAAATGTTACAATTTTAAGTTGTTTGAAAATGAACGGAATAATGTCAGAATAATCTAATGCCAGTATCTGTCTGAAATTCTGATCTTCGTTTAAATCCTCAACTTTATAAGTCATCCTATGCTTTTCAACAAATTTACTTTTTTTTAATTACCACGGTTGCACTGTGTTTCACTGAGTAATCACGGAGTTTGAAAACAGTGAAACTCAGTTTATGACTCCGTGTCACTCCGTGGTTTTAAACGAAATAACCTGTAAAAAACGACATTCTTATTTACCTGATAGCTGCAACTTAAAATCTAATGTGGCCTATTATTTGATACATTTGCAGAAAGGAAACTCTGTGAGGCATTACATTTCTGTAATATTAATACTTATTTTTTATTCCGGTTTGTCGGCACAGACTGATACATCAAAACAAAAGAATGATACTCTGCCTGACAGGTTTTACCTTCTGCAGAAAGTTGAAAGGAACGGAGTTACGATGCCTGAAGTTGAAATTAAGGAGGTTACTATTGTCGGCGGAGGCTCAAGGAGTTCAGCACGAAAAAGGGATTTCAGGAAATATGAAAAACTGATTTACAATATTAAAAAGGTTTACCCTTATGCCATTGTTGTAAGGGAAAGACTCAACCAGGTAAATGAAGAGTTGAAAACCATTGAATCTGAGAGGGAGAGGAAGGCATATCTTAAGGAGGTGGAAAAGGATGTATTCGCCAAATATGAGGATGAGATTGCACATCTTACGATCAGCCAGGGGAAGATCCTTATAAAGCTTATCGACAGGGAGACGCAGAATACCTCATATGAACTGATAAAGGAATACAGGGGAAGGATAAGTGCTGCTTTCTGGCAGGGAATAGCGCGGCTTTTTGGTACAAACCTTAAAGCTGAATACGACAGGTTCGGCGATGATGCAGCTATTGAAATGATTCTGCTCGAGATAGAGGCAGGCAGATTGTAATATTCTGTTTAAATATCGAAAAGATGAAACGAATATTTATTGCTGTAAGGATTGAACCCGGCGAAGAGCTTCTGAAAATGATCTCGGTTTTTAAGTTAGCTTTAAAAGATGAAAGCATTAAATGGACAGAAACCTCAAACATACACATTACCATAGTCTTTCTTGGTGATACTGAGGACAAGAGGATAAAGGAGATTGATACAATTCTGTCGGGAATATGCGGTGGTTTCGGAAGCTATGATCTTAATCTCAGGGGTGCCGGTATTTTCAGAAGTCTGAGGGATCCGAGGATTATTTGGGCAGGGATCGATAGCTCTCAGGAATTGTCTGAACTTAATAAAAGAATAACAGCTGCACTTCGTGAAACAGGAGCAAAGTTCGAGGATAGAGTTTTCAACCCTCATCTAACCCTCGGAAGGATAAAAAGGTTAAAAGATACTCAGGAACTGTCAGG
>CALMJY010000100.1 GCA_937864815.1 uncultured Bacteroidota bacterium | reverse complement strand
TATTTCAGACCTTCTTAGAGCCATTTCAGAGGTCTGTGACGAAATAATATTCCATGGAATCCAAATGCCGGTCAAAATGAAGCTAAGCCTTAAACCGCTTTGAATGAAGCCGGAATCATATCTCTATTATTGGTTTTTAGACAGACTCCCGTTGTGCGTCAGCTTGAAAAACACATTTCTGCATAAAAATAATCCGATAATGTTTCGATATTTGGAAACATTTTGTATATTTGCACCGGTTATAATGACTATAAGTAATGAGATATTTTGAGACAAGATTTATGGACGAAGCGGATGAGTTTATCGCTCAACTTGACTCGAAAACAGCAAAAAAGATTTTCTATAATATTGATTTAGCGGAACAAACAAATGACCCAAAATTATTTAAGAAACTGCAATTTGATATTTGGGAATTTAGGACAAAGTTTGCAGGTCTTCAAATTAGACTTCTCGCATTTTGGGATAAGTCTGATAATAAGGAAACTTTGGTTATAGCAACTCATGGATTCATCAAAAAGGTTGACAAAGTGCCTGCAAATGAGATTGAAAGAGCAGTGAGATTGAGAGATAAATACTTTGAAAGAAAACAAAAAAAGTAATTTTATGGCAACTAAAGAAATCAAGACCTATTCGCTTGCTGAAATGAAAGATAAATATATCGGTAAGGTTGGGACAAAAGAGAGAGACGATTACGAATACGAACTTCGTATGGATGTATTAGGTAAAATGATTAAGACTGCCAGACAAGAACGTAACTTGACTCAAGAGGAACTTGGTCGACTTGTTGGCGTGCAAAAAGCACAAATTTCAAAACTTGAGAGTAGTGCAAATAGTGCTACAATTGATACTATTATTAAAGTTTTTAAGGCATTAAAAGCAGAGATAAATTTTAATGTGAAACTTGAAAATAATTTTGTGAAATTAACTTGATAAGAAAGCCGAACGCACAACACACAATATAGCCAATAAGGGTTTCTGTGGTATGCGTGGGGTTGTAGCCCGCTCTAACTTTTCATGTACCTTGATAGGAAATCACCCGCAATCCCTTACTGGCCATATTGTCAACCGTTATAGTTAATTGAACACATGCTCAAACCTTGACAATTACCTGAAAAGCAACTAACTATAACAGCAAAATATCATTTTAAGATATCAGAATTTACTAACTTGGCATTGGTTTTGTGCAAAACTCTTAGTGTATTGTGAATTAATTAACAAATGAATCATTCTATGAAAAAGTGGGTAGCACTGTTTTTCTTTTCTTTACTTGCTACTTCTTGTGAAAAAACTGTTCCAGAAAACGAGATTCCAGATTGGCTTAAAACAGAGATTAGCCAGGATGAACAATCAATAGCTGCATCTCCCAAATCTTTCTCAGCTTGGGGTTCATGGAGTAGACACAAATGGAATAATGACTACTATTTTGAATATACCAATCTTGTTAGCTCCTCTTTATACATCCCGATTTCATTCTCTGGTGATACACTATATAAAAGTGTCACCAATCCAAACATTCAGTATTCAAAAGAGAAGTGCTGTAAAAAACTTGTTTGGAAGGGCCCATTATTTAAAGGCTTTTAATTCTCAACATTAGAGTTCTAATTTGACAAACCCTGGATCTTTGAATAATACATCTAACTATAACACGGACAATGGGTAAGTTGTTTCCCGCTCTGCGGGACAAGTCGTCACAATTTTTGCAGATGCTGCACCCATGACAAGTTCATCTCACCCACACCCCAAAATCCCACAAATCTTATGTTCTGGTAATCTGGGATATATACACATAATAGCTTTTAATACAAGATTTGTTTCAGTATAGTTTCAGTAGTACATCAATGAAAAGCGCATTCAGTAATTTTATAAACCAAATCAGCTTACTGTAATTGCTCATTAAAGAATTTTCAATAGTTCGGGATTAAGTGTGAGTGCGAGAGCGAGGAAAAAAGAGTGAGAGTGCTCGCTCTCGCTCACACTCTCACTCTTTTTTCAGCTCCCCAGGTAAGGCTCGAACTTACGACCTACGGATTAACAGTCCGCCGCTCTGACCAACTGAGCTACTGAGGAGTATTTCTAAATAATTTTGCATATTTAGAGGCACAAAAATAGTCTCTTTTGCTGAATTAAGCAATATATTTAACGAAAATTTTCACTATGAAACGAATACTGGGAATTGGGAATGCGCTTGTGGATGTGATGACAAAGATTGACAATGATAAAGTATTGAGGCAGTTTTCTCTTCCAAAAGGAAGCATGCAAATGGTTGATCATATAAAATCAGCTGAGGTAAAAGCCGGTACTGAAAAGTTCAAAAAAAGCCTGACAAGCGGAGGATCTGCAGCCAACACACTTCATGGCCTTGGAATGCTGGGATTGAAAACCGGATTTATCGGATCAGTGGGGAAGGATAAAACAGGAGACTTCTTCGAAAAGGATATGAAAGCTGCAGGAGTAAATACATTCCTTATCAGGAGGGAGTCAGTAACCGGAACTGCTGTGGCACTGATATCGCCAGACTCGGAGAGAACATTTGCCACACATCTTGGAGCTGCAACCGAACTTGAGGCAAAAGATCTGAAATCAAAATTTTTTCAGGGGTACGACATTCTATATCTCGAGGGATATCTGATATTTAATATGCCACTGGTTGTGGAAGCATGCAGGATTGCAAAAGCAAGAAAAATGAAAGTCGCACTTGATCTTGCAAGCTATAACGTGGTTGAGGCAAAGCATCCGGAATTCAGGGAAATAATTGAAAAGTATGTCGATATAGTTTTTGCCAATGAGGAGGAGGCAAAAGCTTTTACAGGCTTTGAACCGGAGAAAGCCCTTAACATTCTGGCTGAAAAATGTGAGGTGGCTGTCATTAAGACAGGAAGCAAAGGCTCAATAATAAAACGCGGAGAAGAAATTATTAAAGTAGGAGTAATAAAAGTTAAACCTGTTGATACTACAGGTGCAGGTGACCTGTATGCATCAGGATTTCTTTATGGTTATGCCCATGATTATCCGCTGGATGTATGCGGGCAAATTGGCTCACTGCTTGCCGGTAATGTGATCAAAACCATTGGTGCCAAGATGACAGATAAAACCTGGGAAAAGATTAAAATCCGGATTAAAAATATAGTCTGCTGAAGCAAATGTTATTTTTTTTGCTGAACTTTGATAAGAGTCTTATCAAGATCTATTAATCAAATTCAAATCCTATGAAAGCATTAACCTGGATTGCCTGGATTTCTGCAGGAACCGGATTTCTATTTGTCCTTCTGGGACTGGTACAGCTTGCTCTTGGCAGAATCAGACCGGAAACACAAATAATCAATAGTTTCCATGCTGCAAACAGCTTTTTCCTTCTTACCATTGCACTGTTTGTTTATATCTACAGATGTAAGTGTAATAAGTAGCAGGTCCTGATTTACAGTGAATAAAATAATTAAAACTGTTCGCGAGTATAAAACTACTTCAATTTATTCTCAAACAGTTTATAAATCCTTTTGTATTCGTCAGTCCAGCTTGATGGTTCAATAAAACCATGGCTCTCAACTGGGTAGACAGCAAGTTCCCAGTTATCCTTTCCTAGTTCAATAAGCTTCTGCGATAACCTGACAACATCCTGGAAATGAACATTGTCATCAACCATGCCATGGCAGATCAACAACGCTCCTTGTAAGCCGGTAGCATAATAAATTGGTGAGCTCTTTGCATAGGCAAGACTATCGCTGACCGGTGTGTTCAGAATATTTGAAGTATAACCATGATTGTAATGTGCCCAGTCTGTCACAGGCCTTAGTGCCGCTCCTGCAGCAAACGTGCCTGGCTTTGTAAACATTGCCATCAATGTTATGAATCCTCCGTATGAACCTCCGTAAATACCAATCCTACCGGGATCAACATTATGCTGTTCAACAAGATACAGTGCTCCGTCTATATGATCCTCAAGGTCTCTTCCTCCCATGAATCTGTAAATTGCTGTACGCCAGTCTCTGCCATAACCGGAACTTCCCCGGTAATCGATATCAAGTACAGTGTATCCATTATCAACAAGAAAATTATGGAACATATACTCCCTCGAATAACTGCTCCACCATCTGTGTGCATTCTGAAGATATCCTGCTCCATGCACAAATATTACAGCCGGGCCTGGTTTGGATGAATTTAAAGGTTTATACAATCTGGCAGGAACCATCATTCCGTCAGATACTTTTATCTTTACAAACTCGGGTACTCTCCAAGGATATGCACGGAACTCGGCTGAAACTGATTCGGTAACTTTCACAGGATTTGCCTTTTCCCTGTTTTCCATCAGGAATAATTCCCATGGCTTATTAGAAGATGATATCCTCAGTGCAAAATATTTTTCATCGGGCGATAATTCGGCTTCCACTCCGCCTCCAAGATTTGTCAGTTTCAACTTTGATCCATCCTGTACAGAAATCCTGTATAACTCCCTTATCCCGGGATCTGTCTCATTAGAAAGACAATACCAGTACTTTTTATCCTTCGAGAGCACCGGATTGTAAACCTCATATTTACCTGAGGTTACTGCTTTCTTCACTCCAGTAATTATATCCAATGTGTAGAGATGCGAATAACCAGATTCTTCTGACTGGAAGAATACCCTTCTGTTGTCACTCAGCCATGCCGGAGATGAACCATATCTGATTCCGGGTCCTCCTATCCAGGCTTCATCATGCTGCCTGTCAAGCAGTTTAAGCCCGCCTGTTTTTATGTCAAGAAGCATAATCCAGCGGTCTTTGTTGTCATTTGAAAAAATATCCACAACTGCATATTTACCATCATCCGACCACTCCGGACCGTTCATAATCACACCTCTCTTCTCAGGTTTATCCTTATCCTTTAAAGGTGGCTTGTATGCAAATTCAATATGGTCATCCAATCCGGGAATGTCCTCAGTTTTTGCTTTGTATACTGTATCATTCAGGCGGTCATAAATCAACAGTACGGAAGAAGAATAGTACGGAGCTCCCACCTTTGTCCTGCTACTGTTCTCTCCAGTATACCCCGATTCTGTAACAAATTCAGGAATGATGGTACGCTTGCCTTCAATTACCTGCGACAGAAGGTATGTAATATAATTCCCATCCGGACTTAAAATCAGCGATCTGACCTGATCAGTACCTGTATATATTGTTTTCGGCCCTTTGCCTTTGAGAGCATCTTCTTCCTTTTTTGTTAATTCACTCTCCTTCTTTCTATCTTCCAGAACCTTAAATGTTCTTAACTGATCTTCATAAAGCCATTTGTCACGCTCATTGGCATATGGTTTTTCCTCAGGTTTTTCTTTTCCGGATCTGAAATCAGTAAGCTGTTCTGTGGAACCACCAGTTATTGTCCAGGAATATAGATTTGATCCGCTTGTAAATAATACTTCTTCTTCTTTGTAATTAAACTCAGGATTGCTTTCAAAAACAGTAGTATTGGTAATCTGAACAATACTACCTGTATTCACCTGCAGAAGGTACAGATCCCCATCCTTGGTATAGACCATCTTCGATCTCTCCCTGTTATAAGTTCCAAAAAATGAAGGCATTTTCTTTTTATCCTCCAGACTTACCCTTTGAGGTACCGGCTTATCTGTTCTTACTGAAAAAAGAGGAGGAATTGTATCCATATCAGGATTCCAGTCAAAGTAAAGAGTATTACCGGTTGGTGACCATCTCAGATTCTCAGGAGAAAAACCCGTGAAACGGTCTCCCTTCATAATTTTTTCAATAGTCAGTGTACTTTGACCATAAGTCTCAGGTAAAATTGCCAGAATCAGTGATAACTGTATTAAACAGGAAAATATTTTTTTCATCAGAAAGAGTTTTTTTGAATGATAAAATTATCAATAATTATAATCCCTATTTTATACTTTTTCAGATTAAGCTCCAAAAGGTGTCTTAAAAGTCTGTCTTTGTTATCTCACCCCTAAATCCCCCAGCCTTGCTTCGCCGAAGCGGCTACGCGAAGGCGAAGGGGGGACTTACTTAAATACAATGATTTATAAAGCCCCCCTTGGGGGGTTGGGGGTTAAATGGATCTGGTAAGCAGAATTGATTTTTTTTGACAGTATTCAGAAACTCAACCGTATTCCGCCGTAATAATGCCTGGGCAAACCCGGGTAATAATATCGCGGTTCTGTATTTCCGAAACCAACAGCGTTGACAATCAGCATCGAAGCATAATGTGTATCTGTAATGTTATTGATACCTGCATAGATCTGAATCAGATTTTCTTTTTTCATGGGAACTCGTGCTGTCAGCTTGATATCACTAAGAAAATAGCCAGGATATTCAAGAGAATTACTATCGGTAATGTACTGATCACCTGTATAAGAGATATGTGTACTGAATTCAAGCATTTTTAGAAATGCCCAGTTCACCATCATATGAACTGACTGACGTGGTATACCCGGAAGGATGTTGCCATCATAGGTGATGCTGTCATCAGTAAAATCAATGAACCTGTTTATCGATCCTGAATATCCCAAATCCAAAATTAGTTTTCCGGGAAATGAAATGTTATCAAATACAACGGAACGCAACATCAGTTCAAATCCCTGATGACGGGTCTTTCCTGCATTGATCCCGGTAAAAATATCCTCAGTAATCCTCTTGGTGACCAGTAGATCCTTAAGTTCAATCCAGTATAGTGAAGCATCCAAAGCTATCCGGTTACCCGGATTATTAACTCTTAAACCTGTTTCATATTGCCAGCCCTGTTCAGGCTTAATATCAGGATTCACATCGCCTGCAGGTAACAGAGTCTCCTCAGGAGAAGGAAGTGAAAATCCATGTCCGGCAGAAGCATAAACAGAAAAGACATCTCCCGGTGCATAGTTAATCCCGAATCGGGGAGATATAATTGTCGGAAAATCTCTGCTTCCCGACTGGTCCCCATTTGACGGAAATTCATCAGTCAGTCTGTAGGTAATATGATTGACTGCCCCTGCTATTGAAATATTCAGTTCTTTGACAGGTTTATAATAGAGAATTCCAAAAACATTTAAATGATTGCGGTTTTCACTGTTTTCATTAAGCAGGATATTATCCCTGTCAAGCTTCCACCGATAAACTTCTGATATCCACTCCACGCCTCCCGTAATCTCTGATTTCTTTGAACGGTAACTGACCTTACCTCGGATACCACCGCTTAGCGACTCATCATTGAGATTATTAAAAGGCCGGTGTTCATAATTGTCATTATACTTTCCGAAAAGTGCAAGATTCCCTGTAAGTGTTCTGGTAATCTTTCTGTTGAAAGAAACAGATGCAACTCCTTTGCTGTACTCTTTAAATCCTTCTATTGCTTTCCAGGCGGGAGCTGCAGCCTCAGGAGATTCTTCAAACATGGTTTTCCCAAGTGAGCTTGGGATACCTCCCTTAACGTCAACAAATAGAAGAGTAGCATTCACTGACCATGATTGTTCCATCCACCTTGCGGTAGACAAAAAGGTTGTTCGCCTGTAGTCATTATTCTCCCTGTAACCATCTGAATTGAGATGGCTCAGACTCCCCCATAATCTGGCTTTTCCGCTGTTGACTGTTCCTGAAGCACCTGTCCTGAGAGTATTGTAACTTCCGTACTGCAAATCAATATTCCCTTCATTTCCTGATTTTTCAGGAGTGTACAAATTAAGACTACCGCCAAGTCCTGAACCATATAAGGCTGATGAAGGTCCTTTAACAACCTCAATTTTTTCGAGACTCAGAAGATCAATTTCCTCAGGAGTAGAAACTCCATCGGATGAAGTCAGTGGAATCTCATTCAGATATGTTCTAATCCTGTTTGTATTATAAGGGGTCCTGCTGCCCATTCCCCTGATGACAATCCGGTTTGTCAGGTATGTACCGCTCTGCATTGAAACTCCCGGAATTGTATTCAGAGTTGTGGCAAGGTTTGTGGCGTCAGACAGAGATAATCCATCCTTATTCAGCAATGAAATACTTCCCGGAAGTGTATGAATCCTTCCGCTTGTCCTGTATGCAACCACACTGACATCTCCAAGCTGCAGAACAGAATCCGGAACCTGAAATCTGCTAACTGATTTGTCCGCTTCCTGTGATTTAACCTGAAGGAATACAAATGCAATCAGAAAGATCAGAGTGCCTCTGTTACCAAAAATCATATCTGAAAATGATTTTTTAATTTATTCCATAGGCATAAGCCTCAGAATCTTACCAGGATTTTCAATGGCCATATAAACATATCCGTCCGGACTCATGACAACATTTCTGACACGTCCGACACCTTCAAGAAGTTTTTCACGGTGGATTACTGAGGTTCCGCCCAGCACAACTCGTTCAAGATACTGAAAACTCAGTGAGCCTATCAGAATGTTATTTATCCATTTTTTATACCTGTCTCCTGTAACGAACGTCATACCACACGGTCCAATTGATGGCACCCAGTAAAAATTAGGCTGCTCCATCCCCTCCTTTTCAGTGAGAGGTGTAAGAATTGTTCCATCATAGTTTATCCCATAGCATATAACAGGCCAGCCGTAATTTCTGCCGGGTTTAGCCTGGTTCAGTTCATCACCTCCCTTGGGGCCATGCTCCGATATCCAAAGCTCACCTGTAACCGGGTGTATGCAGGTACCCTGAGGGTTTCTGTGACCATAACTCCATATTGAAGGTATAGCTCCGGGTGTATTAACAAAAGGATTGTCAGCAGGGATGGATCCGTCATCATTCAGCCTGTGTATTTTCCCATTTGTATTGTCAAGCTTCTGGGGAAAATCAAAGTGCTGTCCACGGTCTCCGTTTCCGAAAAATATATGCCCTTTACCGTCAAACGCCATTTTTATCCCAAAATGGTAATTACGTTCAGTTTCAGGGGTTCCATGATATATCATTTGTTTGTCCTCAAGCTTATTTCCTTTAAGCCGTGCACGCATGATTGCTGTATTGCCAACACTCTTTTCCCCGTCTTTCCTCAATGAAGAATATGCAATATATAGCCATCCGTTATTCTTATAATCAGGATGAAGAGCCAGATCAAGCAATCCTCCCTGCCCAACAGTCATCATAGGGGGAAGCCCTTCAATGGGAGGTGACAGCTTACCTTTTGAAAACCTGTGAAGCGTTCCCGATCTTTCAGATATCAGCAGGTCACCATCAGGGAGAAATACAAGACCCCATGGAACCTTAAGGCCCGAAACGACAGTATCTACAACAAATTTCTGGACTTCAGATTCAACGACTCCTCCCGGAGTTATTGCAGGTTTTAGAAGACTCTTGTCCTCAGGAACGCCTTTCTTTACATAAGCAGCAAGTGCTTCAATCTCAGGATCCGAAAAGGTCTTCTGAAATGATGGCATTCCGATTTTTTCAATCCCGAATTTGATGCTGTTGAAAGCAAGAATATTCCCCTTTTCCTCCATCCATGCCTTAGCTGCAAATTTTTCAAGATTTGCTCCATGGCATCCGGAACAGAAATTCTGATAATTCATTGCAGCAGAACGCTGTACCTGGAGTTCAGATTTCAGGTCTGAGGTTGTAAATGAATACAAACTGACCATACCTGTGACAATCAGAACAAGAAAGCTGCATAAAATAATTGATCTTCTTTTCATACCACTTGGATGATTCGTGAATATTATCTTAAGAACCACTATACAATCATAATTGTTCAAATACTTCACTGACGACCCGCATCCTTGATGAATCTTTTTCAAACAAAGGCCATGAGAAGAAAATAACACCCTGCGAGGGAGGTTTCAATGCTTCTTCCGTGCACGATCTGAAATCGGCAGTTGTATACTGCCTTTCGATATAATAAGGATAAACCTGTATGCTTGGAATAACCATCCCGCCTGCCTTTAAATCCATATCCTTCACAACATCAGAAATCCACTCTGCATCCCTGTCAAGCATCTGGGAATAGCACATTGGAGAAATATAATCTGTAAATGACTTCATCGAATCCAGATCCTGTCCTGCAATGCTAATACCGCCTTTATTAAAATCATCTCTTTTCCAGGGAACTATATGAAGATTTACAAGAATATCGCTTTTCCGGCTGTGGGCTATTTCCGATAATTCCCTTACCATTGATGTAATAAGTTCACACCTGTAGGCATTCCATAATACCTGATGATTATTATCCAGCCATTCTGCCTTCGCAGCAGTAGTTGAACAGGATTCCGGGATTTTAACATCATGTTTCAGGGAAAATCCTGCAATGCAACTATCACAATAGCATGATTTTTCGATTGTTGAATAATCTGTGTCCGGGTAAATTTTCTCCCAGTAAACAAACTGCCTTATAAAATCAATACTTACGCCATCCGGATCAAGAGCACTAATGAATTCCGAAAGCTGGTTTTTTATTCCATTGCGATAAATCTTTCTTGAGGGACAAACAAAATTTACCCAATCCTCACATGCTTTTGATCCGGTATTTGTAATTGCGTAGAGAGTGCTGTCTGTTTTAAGCATTTCCGGATTAAAAAAGACCGGGAAAATGATATATACACTGATTCCTTTGCTCCTCAGAGCCGCTCTGAAATTTTTATCTGCAGCAAGTGAAGTACTTACAAATGCTGTATTTATACCCATCTCCTCCCAGACAGAAACAAGCTTATTATAATCCCCTGAATAATCATAAATCTTGATGCCGATTATTTTATCAGAAGCCTTTTTACACCCGGGAAATGAGATAAAAATTAAAATCAATAAAAGTATCCTTGACATTATCATTGATTTCTAGAACCTGCTTACAATTAGTAATCCGCTTTCTCAAAAGCCCCCCTTGGGGGGTTTGGGGGTAAAGTCGGGCTTATGAAACAGTTACTTTGCTCCTTTTACTGTTAACTGTTCTTAACAAAAATTACTCATCTGCTAATTAGTTATTTATCTTCACTAATCTTCCATCCTGATAAATAGTCCATCCCTTTCCTGCATCACCCGGGAAATAACATTCAAATGCGGATCGTGTGGCCATAAGGACCGGATTTGCATAGCCTTCAGGAAAATCGTTCATAGTCAGCCCAATTTCAGCAATATTGTCTGAATACTTTTTGTTTTTAGCGAAGTACTCATTCTCAGCATAGTAAATCAACCTGAGCGCCCATTTCAGATTGAAGTCCGGATCAGGAATAAATTTTTCTGTTCCATTCCCGGCAGTTAATCCCGAAAATTGAAGATAACCCCACATCTCAGGCATGTGCATATTGATGCGACCCTGAGGTGACCATACCCAGTTTTCTTCAGGGAAAGGTCTGCCGGTTGCCGGATTGATATCTTTAACATAAGTCCCGTTCTCAACATGAGTTTTCCATTCCACCCTGGAGAACCCCAGTCTCCATTGATCACCCGGATTTGGCCATTTACCATCAGCCCTCCACTCTTTCATTGATTTATGCGGAATGGCAATCTCCACTACCCATCCCTTATCCTCATCTTTTGGATTATTAAGAGTGCCATCCACTCCAATTCCAACTTTAAGTCCTGCAATATCCCATCCGTTTACAGCTGACCCTCCATCCCGGTATGGTTTTAATAATAATAGATCCCAGGCTGTACTCAGGGCATTTACCTCCAGTTCATAGTATGCATGGGTATCGCCATCAGGATCAATGAAAACTTCAAAATCATTATCATAAAATATTACAGTATCGCGCTGCCTTAACTTCGCCCATACATGAGGTTCCTCAAGTTCTGCCAATATGTAAAGATTTTCATCATCCCAGAGAAGCTTTGCATGAGTCTTAAACCATGGCTCAGGTTTTTTCGAACCCTCAATGTCACGAAAGAGGTTTGTCCAGGGAACCTTGTCCCAGTCAGCCTCATCAGGAATTCCATTGACAACAATGGGACTTGCTGCCCGGTAGCAGACATAACTCTCAGGTTGTGGCTTCGGAGGAAATCTGTCAGCCGCAGGTGCCGTATCAGGTGCTGATTCTTTGCATGAAACACTTATCAATGCAAACAATCCCGTGAGTAAAAAATATCTTCTGAACATAATTATAAATTTTGAGGACTCTTAAATTTAAGATATTTTGTGATGAAATTTGTTTCAATTAGCATAAATTTATTGGAATTGAACAGGGAATAAGTCAAATAACAAATAATATCTGGAGGAAAATAAAATGGATAAACCAAACTTTTCGAGAAGGGACTTTCTTTCAGCAGGTTCGGTAATAGCTGCTTCTGCTGTTGTTCCACCAGTAACTGATAATTCCGGAGTTATCTCAACGGAAAAAGCAAGGGGTATGCTTAATGTGCTGGATTTCGGCGCAAAGGGTGATGGCCTTGCCGATGATACCGCAGCCATACAGAAAGCCCTTGATAATGCAGGTAAAACTTTTGGAGCGATCTTCCTGCCTGAAGGTAACTATCTGTGTTCGGAGTTAAAAGTTCCTGCAGGTGTCGGAATGCATGGTCTTCCGGCCTGGAGTTACAGGGACGGGATGGGCACGATTCTCACTCTCAATGACGAAAAAGCCAAATGCCTCATAAACCTCACAAACTCATTTGGAGCCTATCTTTTTGGTTTGTGCCTTAAAGGAAAAAATCTGGGAACTGAAATCCACGGAATCCTTATCGACAAGCCTGATTACGGGAAACAGGAAGATACACCCAGAATTGACACGTGCAGGATTGAACGCTTTTCAGGTGACGGGATAAAACTTGAACGAATCTGGTGCTTTGTAGTCCGCCATAGTCACTGTTACGGGAATAAAGGTTGTGGTCTTAGAGTGAGAGGCTGGGATGGATTTATTCTCGACAACTGGTTTTCGGGTAACGGCAAGGCAGGATATGCCTCATATGATGAAAACGCTTCAAATACAATTACAGGTAATCGCATAGAATGGAACCGGGAGGGAGGAATTGTTATTTACGGAGGATCGCACTATAATATCACAGGAAATTACATTGACAGGTCAGGAAGATGCGGTATAGCTCTTCTTAAAGGAAGAAACAGAGGTTGTGAGGTCATTGCTGTAACAGGGAATGTTGTTTACCGAAGCGGTAAGCCCGAATGGGGAAAAGGAGATGATTATGACAGTTCTCACATAAGGATAGAAGGAGCCAGGGGTCTTACCTTTGTTGGAAACGCCCTCAATTCAGGAAGAGATGATGGCGGACAGGGAAGCTATTCTCCCGATTATGGCATGGTCCTGAAAGGTCTTGAAAGCTCGGTTGTTAAGGATAATGTATCGTTTAACGGGGCAATGAAAGAACTTGTTGTTGATCTGGGTGAACATGGAGAAGGAGTTATAATAAAGGACAATGTTGGGACACTCAGAAAAATAACCTAGACTTACAACCGATTTTATTCAGTTTCTTTATGACAAAATGGTCCATTTTGCATTGCAGAGGTATTATTTCTGTTTTCCTGATCTCCCTATGCTTCATAAGTAGCTGCTCCGGCAGTAAATGCCAAAATGATATTTTAGACGGGGAATACTGGCGTAATCAGGGACTCACACATGTCATTCCTTTCTGGCAGAGACACATGGTGGATACCACTAATGGTGGATTCTTCCTGAATCTTTCAAGGGAAGGTAATCCCCTGCCTCCGTATGACAAGCACCCTGCAATGACAGGCAGACAGATCTATGGTTTTTCCTGTGCCTATCTTCTTTCAGGTAAAGAAGAATATCTGAAAAGCGCCAGACATGGAGTGGAATTTCTGATTGAATATGCCTGGGACAGGGAATATTGCGGGTGGTATGATCTGCTTGATGAGAAAGGAATCCCGAAATCAACCAGCAAAACTGTTCCAAACCAGTTTTATACTGATGTAGGACTGGCACACTATTATTTTATCACAGGGGACCGGGGAGTTCTGGGGAAGATAATGGAATTCAATGATAAACCATGGAATAAATTCGATCCTGTTGATAGGTCTGTCTCACTTCCGGAAGGTAAAAACCTGAAAATGAAAGTTACACTGAAACCATCGATATAAAATATAAAAATAAATTGTATGAAAAGATTAATAGCATCTCTGGCAATCCTTGCAATAATAATCCCTTCGCTTCAGGCACAACCTGAATCACAGATCCTTCCAAACAAAAACTGGAAAACCAAAAGGGCAACTGACGTACTGGCCGACGGAACAGAGATTACTTCAGGCAGCTTCAAACCCGAAGGCTGGATTAATGCAACTGTACCCGGTACTGTTCTGACAACTCTCCTTGATAATAAAATGGTACCGGATCCTTTTTTCGGAATGAATAATAATCTTATCCCTGATGTATATGAAACAGGAAGAGATTATTACACATACTGGTTTTATAACGTGTTTGAATTGCCTGACCTGAAAGAAGATCAGCAGGTATGGCTCAGTTTCAGGGGCATAAATTATTTCGCCGATATCTTTCTGAATGGAAAAAGGGTTAATACAAAAACCCACCAGGGAATGTATCTGAGGGAAAAATATTGTATTACTCCGTTTCTGATAAAAGGAAAACCCAACAGACTGGCAGTCTGGGTAGCACCTCCTGATCCGGTTGGAAATCCTAACGGGGGCCAGGGTGGTGATGGTACAATAGGACGAAATGTAACAATGCAGTTCACTGCAGGATGGGACTGGATCTGCCCTGTCCGTGACCGTAATACAGGTATCTGGGATCAGGTTGCTATTGAGATCACCGGCACAGCTGATCTGAGAAATCCTTTTGTTGAAATGAGAGTGCCAGGGACAAGAGAACCGGGAGCAAAACAACAGCCGGCCTACCTCAAACCTTCCGCAGAACTGGTTAATCCATCGGCTATCGGTATACAGGGAATGTTATCAGTTACTGTTGAGGGACAAACAAAAAGTGTAAAAGTTACACTTAATCCGCACGAAACGAAAATTTCAGCTCTTCCGGAATTCAAGATTGAAAATCCAAGGCTCTGGTGGCCAAACGGGATGGGTGATCAGCCACTTTATAAAGTGAGATTTGATTTTGTCGTTCAGAGTGGTGTTAATCTCGATTCTGAAGAGGTTACAATTGGCATAAGAGAAGCCTCCAATTACTGGGATGAAAATATCAGGTCCAGGGTTTTTACTGTAAACGGACAGAAGGTCTTCATAAAAGGTGGTAACTGGATTGCATCAGACATGATGATGAGACTTACTGAAGATAGATATGAGGCTGAAGTAAGAATGCATGCAGGAATGAACATGAATATGATAAGGGTATGGGGAGGAGGTCTGACAGAAAGACCTGAATTCTATAATGCATGTGATAAATACGGTATTCTGGTATGGCAGGACCTTTGGATATCAGGAGACTGCAATGGTGAGTGGCCCGATCCTATGAAGAAGGAATCCCAGGCCAGACGTAAGGCCTATCCCGACAATCACGATCTTTTCCTTGAATCGGCAATTGACCAGATAAAAATGCTGAGGAATCACCCCAGCCTTTATCTCTGGTGTGGCAGTAATGAAACTCTTCCTGTGGCAGACATACTTAAATCGCTTGAAGAAAATATTTTTCCAAAATATGACCCCGGAAGATATTTTCTTGATTATTCCACCTCTGCAAAACTTATGACAAACAGTATAGGTGGTGTTGGAGATGGTCCTTACGGGATAAGGGAACCTGAAAAGATCTTCACAGAAAGATCATTCCCATTCAATCCTGAAACAGGTTCCATTGGCATCCCAAATTATGACGGCCTCATAAAATTCATTCCCCGGGATGAATTGAATCCTCCACAGGGACAAAGACCATCAAGATCATGGCAGTATCACAAATATCTTCCTCTTATGGACTTCCCTGACAGATACGGAAAAGTAAAAGATATACAGGATTTCTGCTTTAAGGCACAGATAGTGAGCTATGAGCAGTACAGGGCTCTTCAGGAAGCATTCAATCATAAAATGTGGGACTGGTATGCCGGGATGCTGATATGGAAAAATCAGAATCCATGGACTGCCCTCAGGGGTTCATTCTATGATTATTACCTCGATTACCAGGGTGGATATTTCGGGTATAAGCACGGCGCAGCACCGGTGCATATCCAGTTAAACCTTAATGATTCTGTTGTTTGTGTCCTTAACCAGAAAGCTGTAAATACAAATATGCTTACTGCAAGTGTACTTCTTTACGATATGCACGGTAAACTTCTGTCCGAAATGAAAAATGATGTTACACTCCAGGCACATTCATTGCAATTACTGGAAAAGGTAATTCTTCCGCAAGAAACAGATGAGGTATTTTTTCTTAAGCTCATGCTTTCAGATCAGGATAAGACCGTGGATGAGAATCTTTACTGGCTCTCAAATAAACGTCACTCCTATGAAAAACTTAATGAATTACAAAAGGTTTCTGTTAAGGCAGAGATGAAAAAGACAGGAGAAGGACTATCAGTAATAAAATTGTCAAATCCGGTTAATGAAACAGCATTTTTCATCAGGCTTAAAGTGACCAATTCAAATAATGAACTCGTATTGCCGTCCTGGTTTAATGAAAACTTCCTGACTCTGCTGCCGGGTGAGGAGAAGGAAATATTGCTCGACCTCTCAACAGGCAAAGCAGCAAGCGGACTGGAAGGGCTGAAA
>CALMJY010000099.1 GCA_937864815.1 uncultured Bacteroidota bacterium | reverse complement strand
ACAAAGGTTCACAAAGCAGAAATCTCAATCGCTTCAGTATTAGGGCGTGCCAGATACATAACGTAAGTACCCTTTTCATCCTTCTCCGTGTTAAGCTTTACAGAATTCTCACCCTGTTGCACCGATACTTCCTTCCAGCTTCTCCTGACATAAGTCTTAAGTGTCAGGGGTATATCATACATTGATTTGTCAAGTGAGTGAGTAAGTTCAATAATGATTTTACCTTTACTCTCAGTAGATTTGATATCTGCATTCATTCTTTCCCTCATGTATTTTGTTGCATCGGCGAATGTTGCTACCCAGAGTTTGTCCTCCTTTGACTTTATGTACTGAAAATATTCATCAACACTTTCACTTGTAAGCGCTTCCCATCCTATTCCATCAATCCCATGAATTACAAGTACAAGCCAGATATTTTCCATTGTGGCAGTAGTATCAACCCATGCCTTCATCACCGGTAACGGTGTTTTAGTGGTTGCCCCGCGTTGCCACTGGACATATTCCTTATCAGAATTAACAGGACTCTTTTTGCTTGAACGGTTAAGTTCATCAAGAAATTTTTCCGGCATCCTGTTCCTTAGAGCAGGATATATTTTATGAGCATATTCCATTGCTCTTTCATTTTCTGTTCCGTAAGGACATTCAGCTGAGAAGGTGTAGCGGGGTCCGAGTTTTTCCAGTATCTCGTCCCTGCTTTTCTCAAGCTCATACATCAGATTAACCTCATCAAGGGCTGCCACATACGGATGAGTAACCATATGGCTGGCAAATTCATGTCCCTGGGAGACATACTCCCTGATCATATCCCAGGTAAGGACATCATTTCCAGGGTCCTCTCTTTTCACAGGAGATACCTTTTGAAGTTCTCCTTTATTAACTTTTTGATAGAGTTCATCGATAATCTTCCAGGCTTCTTCCGGTTTATCAGCATCCATCCTTGCTCCTGCCCTGGTAAAATATTCGCCCGATCCTTTGTAGCCAATGTATCTGGCGGCAGATGCCCTTTCAAGGAAGTTGTCTGCACCTGTAGGTACAGTCCTGGTTTCTTTAATAATTTCTGTCACAGGCCGGCCAATAAACTTTCCCTGGTATGTTGAACCCGGAACAGAACCTGTATTTATAAAAAAGGTTCCGGGTATATTCAGCCGGTTCATTATCGGAACAGCTTTTCGGAACTGATTAATTGAGCCATCATCATAGGTTATGGATACAGCACCATTTCTGTCATATTGCCATCTGGCGATCTCAGTCTGTCCTGTTGGCTGGTTGCACTGAGTCAGTAACATTATTACCGGCAAAGAGACAGCAACTGACGAAAATCCTTTAAATAAACCTGATCTTTTCATCTCCTTGGTTTTATTTCTGATGTGAAATTTATCAATATTAAATTAAAAATCAACATCCATCCTCCTCATAAAGAGGAATTAACATTATTTAGCAATTTGAAGGTTCCGGTCTCTATATAAGAAATCTGTCGTACATTTGTTTTATACCATTAAAAGAGAGGAGGCAATTATGCATGATTTTTTATGTCCGAAATGTGATGGTAATATCCGGGTTGGGGATAATGTAATTTTTAAGGTAAAGAACCAGAAGAAACAGACAGGGCTTTTTCTGCTAAGTCCTCATATCGGAAATTACACAAGTGTGAAGCACCCTAAGTTTGAAATAGTAAAGGATGAATATCTTGAATTCTTCTGCCCGCTTTGTAACGGTTCACTGGAGTCAGATATTCACAAGAACCTTGCGCATGTGATTCTGTGCGACGAATCGGGAAAATGCAATGATGTATATTTTTCACAGGTAGTTGGTGAGCACAGTACTTTTAAGACAGATGGTGATTCTGTTCATATTGCTGGTGAGGATGCAGGCAGATATACTTATTTTAAAATTGGTGATAAGTTTAAGAAGTACTTTTGATTTTATTATATTTATCGGGCAGTTCCTTACTTGTAGGGACGTTCTACTTTTAAAACAAATTCTTCATACAAAATGAAAAGACGTGAATTCCTGGGAAAAACAATTGTTGGTTCCGCTGGTATAGCAATTGGAACATCCGGTTTGCTTATGTCATCATGCAAAGGGGCCAATGATAAAATAGTCCTGGCACTAATCGGGGCTGGAGGCAGAGGTGTCCCAACCATTATTAACTGTTGCAGGGTGAATACCGGTGTGGAAATAAAAACCATCTGCGACGTGGATGATAACAGATCCTCTGCTGCGGCTGCTGAAGTTGAAAAACAGCTCGGATACAAGCCGGCTACATCCCGCTACATGAAAGAGATTATGGATGACAGGGATATAGATGCTGTATGGATAGCCACCCCTGATCACTGGCATGCGCTTGCAACAATCTGGGCCTGCCAGGCAGGTAAGGATGTATATGTTGAAAAGACACCCTCACTATGCATCTGGGAAGGCAGAAAAATGATTGAGGCAGCTAAAAGACACAAACAAATAATTCAGGCCGGATACCAGAACCGAAGCGGAGCCTATATTGCCAAAGCACGCGATTTCATTCAGTCAGGTAAGCTGGGACAGGTAATTCACATAAGGATATTCAACCTTCTGCCGGGTACTAAATGGATGCCGGAACCTGATTCGGATGCACCATCCACAATCGACTGGAATGAGTGGCTGGGACCTGCACCATCCAGGCCGTATAACAGGGGTGCTCAGACAGGATGGTACTATTACTATGCCTATAACCCGGGAGCGCTGAATGATGCCGGTCATCAGCTCGATCTTATCAGGATGCTTATGGGAAATCCGGGTCATCCTAAATCCGTATACGGCTGGGGAGGCAATTTTGTGTTTAACTCCGAAAGAGAGACTCCTGAATCACAGGCTATTACATACGACTTTGAGAAGTTTACCGTAACTGTTGACAGTTGCAATGCAACAAATTATATGGCAAAGGCTTCCCAGGAGATCAGAATGGATCCCACAAAATTTCCTGAATGGAAAACCAATGCCGACAAGGTGGAGATATACGGCACAGAGGCTATGATGTTTATGGGAAGGACAGGCGGAGGATGGCAGGTATATGGCCCTGGTGAACAGATGATTGCCCTGGAGGGAGGTATTCATCCCGATGCAGAGCATCAGAAAAATTTCATCGAATGTCTCAGAAACCGTAAGCAACCTAACTCTGATATGGAACAGGCTCACATGAGTGCAGCACTTGTACATTTCGGAAACATAGCATACCGGAGCGGCAACAAACAGCTGTTAATAGATTCACAAAAGGAGCAATTTATAGGGGATGACGTTGCCAATAAATTCCTGAAAACAGACTACAGGGATAACTATATTGTTCCTGAAAAAGTCTGATACTAATTTATAAATCTATTCTCTATTTAATATGGCAAGTGCAAATGATAAAGTAATTCTTGCGCTTATTGGCGCAGGAGGCAGAGGAACACAGGTTATCCTGGGCATGCAGAAATGCCTTCCCGGGGTAGAAGTTAAATATGTTTGTGAAGTGGACCAGGAAAGAGGCGGCAGGGTGATAGATGAACTGGGTAAGCAACAGGGTTATAAACCTCAGCGTGTTGAGGACATGAGGCGTACTTTCGAGGACAAGGATGTTGATGCAGTTGTGATCTGCACCCCTGAACACTGGCATGCACTTGCAACAGTTTGGGCATGCCAGGCAGGAAAAGATGTATATGTTGAAAAGAATATTTCCCTTAACATTCCCGAAGGGAGAAAAATGATCAATGCTGCAAAGAAATATAACAGGATTGTTCAGTGCGGTTTCCAGAATCGAAGCGGAGCATACAATTTACATGCAAAGGAATATATCCAGAGTGGTAAGCTCGGAAAGATTGTACATCTTAAAGCTTATTGCATGCTTCCGGGAAATAAGCCATGGATTTATAAAGAAGATGAACCGGTACCCCAGGGCCTGAACTGGGATATGTGGCTTGGTCCGGCTCCTGAAGTTCCCTATAATGTGAGCAGACACAAAGGATACAACGAATTCTGGGCATACTCATGCGGATTACCACTGGCCGATTGCTGCCATGTTATAGATCTTGCCCGCATGGTTCTTGGTGATCCCGATAATCCAAAATCTGCTTTCTGTGCAGGAGGAAGAGTAATATATAATGACAACAGAGATATTCCCGACAACCAAACTATTACATTCGACTTTGGCGAATTCCCGATGACTGTAGAAGCATCTATTTACGGAGAATATCTGCAAAAAGCTCCACCCGAAGTAAGATATGGCAGGAACAAATTTGCCAACTGGCCATTCCTCAGCGACAGGATGGAGATTTACGGTACTGAAGGTATGATGTATCTGGCCCGTCATGGTGCAGGATGGCAGGTGCTTGGAGCAGATTCAAAGGTCCTTGCGCAGGAGTATGGCTATTTCCCTGATGATGAGCATCATCAGAATTTTATTAATTGTATCAGGACACGCAAAACCCCAAATGCAAACATAGAGCAGAGTCATAAAAGTGCAACCCTGGTACATCTTGCCAATCTCTCATACAGGGTTGGTAAAAAGCAACTTTATTATGACAGTGAGAAAGAGCTTGTAACAAATTCCGATGAGGCTAATGTTATCTCTAAAGGTACTTACCGTCCGGGATTTGAGGTGCCTGAGGTCTGATTCCCCCTTTGAAGGGGGCAAGGGGGATGTTCAAACGAAGATATTCAATGTCAGAAAATTCAATAATTCCATATAATCCAAAACTCAAAAAGTTAGCCCGCGAACTCAGAAACAATAGTACATTGGCTGAAGTTATTCTTTGGCAGAATCTCAAGGGCAGGAGTTATGGCCATGAATTTCACAGACAGGTTCCAATAGATGAATTCATTGTTGACTTTTATTGTCATGAATTAAAATTAGCGATTGAAATTGACGGAAATACTCATGATTATAATTTTGATAAGGATGAAATCAGGCAATCAAAATTGGAGAGCTTTGGGATAACATTTATAAGGTTTAATGATAATGATGTGAAAAAAAATATAACTGATGTCTTAAGATCAATTGAATTTAAAATAACAGAGATTGAAAATAGGTAAATTGTGAAAGAACATCCCACAGACCCCATTCAAATGGGGAATAAGTACTTACAGAATTTGCCAAAACCATGAAAAACATTTTCCACTATTAAAACATCCCCCTGGCCCCCTTCAAAGGGGGAATTAAGAACCAAAACCCTTATAATTAATACGATTTCATTTCAACAAACCTGAATTCCAATATGATCTTTCCAAAAAACAAACTGTTTAAGAAATTATTGATTCTGTTTTCCGGAGGATTGATCCTGGTCGGAATAATTGCCGGCTATGTTATCATAAGAACCTGGGGCAGAACAGTTATTCAGATTGACATACATCAGGATAAAAAGATAATTCACCTGTCAAATTTTGCAGAGCCTCCTCAGTTTGCAATTTGGCTTGAAAACACCGTCACAAAGGAACTTAAAACGGTTTTTGTAACTCATCGCGTTGCTAAAGGTGACTGGGAAGGAAAAGCAAATGTACCGGTTGCCCTGCCTCAATGGTTCATGCTTTTCAAAGGAAAGAAGGATAAAGGAGAGAAGCCTGATAAGGGAAAGAATTCTGATATGGCCATCTCAGGAGCTACTCCAAAAGCCGATTATTTTTCATTAAGGGTTGAGGTTGAACCCGGATCAGAATGGATCTGCTGGATTGAAATGAACCTTGCAGGAGATTTTAATGATGCCTATCCTGAAATAGATGTTGAAACACTCCGTGAAGATGAATACAGCAATGGTCAGCCGGCACTTATCTTCAGAGCTGACGTGAAAGCTGTTGAAAACATGAAATTCAATCCTTCAATTGTCTCACAGTCAGTATGGAATAAAGGAATCGTAAGCGTGGAACCTGTAAGTGAAGGTATCACAACTGCAAAAAATGTCTTCGATGATATACAGATTTCCGTTATAAAACCGAAACCCAAACTGATAGATAAAACTAAGGTTCAGGATATATAATTAATGGCGCAATGGCACAAAGGCGCAGAGGCGCAATGGCGCAATGGCGCAAAGGCAGGAAGTAATTAAAAGCATTTAAAAAATATGAAAAAAACTGTATCATTCAGATTGCTCATTCTTGCAGCATTTGTTGTTATCGGAGTTCCAAGAGGCGAACTTCTTTTCGGAGAACGTTATGTTACGATTGCCACAATCGGGAATACTCCATCCTCAATTAAGAGTGACAACAAGCAGGAGATTGTTGATCATGTGATAAAATTCTGGGACAGTGAGCTGAAACAGGTGCTTCCTGATAAGCCCGATCTAATAGTGCTTCCTGAATTCTGCGACCTGTCGGGCGAAGGCGAGGAATATCTTAAGGTCAGGAAAAACCAGGTTCTCGACTTTTTTTCATCAATTGCAAAAAGTAACAGATGTTATATCGCCTTTGGTACTCAGCGGAAGGATGATAACGGAAACTGGCGGAATTCCTGTATCGTTATTGACAGAAGTGGCTCTGTTGCCGGAATATATGACAAAAATTTTCCTACCATTATGGAAATGGAGTCAGGTATCAGGGCGAGTAACGAATCCAAACTGATAGAGTGTGATTTTGGGCGCGTTGCAATAGCTATCTGCTTCGATCTGAACTTCGATGAACTGAGGTTAAAATACACAAAGGAAAAACCTGATCTTATAATTTTCTCTTCGATGTATCATGGTGGAAATGTTCAGAGTACATGGGCATATACATGCAGATCTCATTTTGTGGGTGCTGTTTACAGGGGCAACCCCTCAGAAATAAGGAATCCAATGGGTGATATAATTGCCTCCAATACCAATTATTTCGATTATGCTGTAGCAAGGATAAATCTCGACTGCAAACTTGTACATCTCGATTATAACTGGGAAAGGCTGAGAGCTTTAAAAAACAAATACGGAACATCGGTTAAAATCAGTGATCCGGGAAAACTGGCCTCCGTTCTTATAACAAGTGAAAACAGCACGGTAACTTCGGAAGAGATGGTAAAAGAGTTTGAGATTGAGATGCTTGATGATTACATGAAAAGAGCCAGGGATTTCAGGATGAAACCTGGGATTTTAAAATAAATGTAAAATGTTAAATATGAATATATTCCGCAAGTTTATTGTTATTTATTTCACAATAACAATCCAGGTAATAATAACAGTATCTGCTCAGAATATATCTCCTGCTGATCAGAAACTTGAAACTGAGCGTACGGATGCATATGCTGCCCAGCTTGAGAACTACCTCAGGCAATATCTTGTTGATGAATATGACATTAGGGCGTCATCTGTCTGGCACCGCGATTACAGCAGCATTGACGCCTTTGAAAGGAGTGTTGCTCCAAACCGCGAAAGATGGGCTTCGGTAGGGATGTTCATAAAGAAATGGTTAATGCCATAAATGATGTAGGGACACGCCATGGCGTGTCCCTACGATCATTAAATGTATTTGCAGGGTCATGCCATGGCATGACCTTCCTTTTATACCCCTGCAATTCTTCTCTTATACTCAGCAAGGGCAGCATCAAGCCTATCCCTAGAAGTTGTATCTCCCGGAATGTTATGTGAAGGATGTATATATAGCTTAACACCCCTGTCGGCAAGTATCTCGGCAACTGTTGTTACAGTCATCCAGACACATGTAATAAATGCCATAGTTGACACAGGGCCTACCTTATCCTGGTGATTCTTAAGTGGAACTGATGCATCCTGAAGCGGCGCGCAGGTATCAACAACATAATCTGCCAGATCAAAGATAGTCTTACCGCAGGAATGTCTTGTCTGCTTTCCTTTTGCTTCTGCAGCAGAGCCGAATACAATAACCTTCATACCACTTTTTTTGGCTTCAAGGGCAACATCGATATTCACATTATTAATCCCTGTATGAGAAAATAGCCACATTGTATCGTCTTTGTGGAACTCATAGCTTTTCATAATTGCCGATCCGTAACCTTCAACCCTTTCAAGAAAAAGAAACTGGTGGACACCCATTTCACCGGTGATCTTTGTGAAGAATGTTAGCGGTAGTTCAACCATGGGATGGAAACCTACAAATCCTCCGATACGCGGATACATCTCCTCAATAGGTATGGTAGCATGTCCGCAACCGAATGTATGAACCCATCGTCCCTTTTCAATTGTATCCGCCATCACCTCTGCAGCCTTGCGGATGTTTTCCATCTGAGTATTCTCAATACGGGACATAATATCCCTTGCATTGTTAAGCCATTGTAGTGCTAACATAATTAACTGAATTTAAATTGTTTATTTAACTTGTTTTGATCTTTTCAATATCAATATGGCAAGAAAAGCCATAACTAAAACTTCTGCCATGGCAAATGTAATTAAATGTGCAACTCCTGAATGCTGGGCAACAAGTCCCATCAGGAAATTAATTATCGTATTCCCGGCGAGTGCAATAAAAAATATTATGCTGAAGGCAGTTCCAGATAAACCTGCAAACAAGGAGCCCGCTATGCCAAGCATTATCGGGAATCCTCCTGCAAGTCCTGCGCCAAGGGCAATAAGGCCAATTACTGACAGATTATACGAACTGCTCATTTTTAAAATAATAAGTCCGGTAAGGGTGAGTGCAAAAGAGATTATGAGAAGCTGTTGTGGCGTTAAAGACCTGAAAATACTCCCGGTCAGCAGTCTCATTGCCACAAGACCTGCAACAAACAGTGTCAGTGCATAGAGCGCACTGCTCTGCTCAACAGCAAGAGTGCTGACCATATATGTTGTTGTCCAGTTATTTATTATTCCTTCAAATCCGCTCTGAAAAAACAGGAAAAAGGCTATAAGCAGGAGTGCCTTGTCCTTTGCAAGATCAATCGTCTGGCTGAAAGGAGCGCTTTTTGTAAGCTTGGGAGGAGGAAATTTAATGACAAGGAAAAATATAGCAGTTAGTATTGTCAGAATGCCAACCGATGCAACAATTATCTCAAAGTCAAGTGTATTTCGTACCAATCCAAGTACCAGAGGCATGCCGAGTGCTCCCACTCCATAAAAGACACCAAGTAAACTTATATTTGCACCTTTTCCTGTTTCGCTAATATCAGAAACAAGTGCATTTGTTGCTCCGTTAATTGATCCTCCGCCAAGGCCTACCAAAAGAATAAATACTTTAAGCATAAACTCCGAAGAAGTATATGCTATTCCAAAAAACCCGGCTGACATAACTAATGCTGAAATAAATAGAAGCATACGGTAACCATTCCGGTCGGCAATAGGACCGAACAAAACAGATCCTGCAATTATTCCTATGGGTAGTATGGAAAACAAAGTACCTGATGCAATCTCATTGAGATTCAGTTTCAATCTCAGATCAGCTACCACGGAACCAAGTGTTATTATACAAATCCCGAAAAGGAGCATGCCTGCACATGCTGACCAGAAAACTACTCTTTTGCTGAACATAAAATCTGATTTATTTTTTCGATCCTGAAATACTTTTAAGTGCCATATAGCCTGCACCATAGACTCCAGCATCACCTTTCAGGGCAGATCCGGTAAGTGTAACCTGTTTCATTCCGACAGGCTGAGCCCATTTCTTTGCCTCTTCACAGATGTCAGGTAACAAGGGAAGTGCAGGCCCGAATACACCACCTCCGAAAATAATTTTCTCGGGATTGAAAAGGCTGACAAGGTTTGCAACAGCCATTCCCCAGAATTCCACACATTGTCTGATAATGCTGACTGCTAAACTGTCATTCTTTTCAAATGCTTCCAAAATATCACGGGAAGTAATGGCATCAATGCTCTTATGCATTAGGATCCCATCATATTCTTCATTATCTGTCAGGTCCGATTTGGTTACCTTGGCAATTCCTTCACCTGATGCGTAATACTCAAAACAACCGCAGTTCCTGTATTTCTCACTGAATGGTCTCTGCAATGCCATCCAGCCAATGCATCCTGCAATATCATTGCTGCCTCTCAATATCTCCCCATTAATAAGAATTCCGGCGCCAATTCCTGTTCCGACCGACAGAAATATAGCATCCCGGCACCCGCTTGCATTGCCCTTCCATACTTCACCAAGAATATAGCATGCCCTGTCGCTGTCAATACTGACAGGTATGGTTCCTGAAACAGATTTAACTTCTTCAAGCAAAGGATAATCTTCCCAGCCCTCTATGTTTGGGACCCATGTGGTTCCTGTTCCCGGGTGTGCAATCCCGGGAACAGATATCCCGATTGCTTCGACAGTATTTCCTTCAGATTTCCCTTTCTCAAGAAATTTAACAACCTGTTCTGTAATAAGCAGACCGACATCACTACCGGTTCTTTTTCCTATAGGAACTGTCTCTTTATGAATAATTTCGCCATTTTTTAAAATAATAGCAATAGCAAGTTTTGTACCTCCAAGGTCAATCCCAAGAAGAGCCATACTGATAATTATTTTCCTGTACGTTTAATATTCCATATTTCAGCACCTTTTTCACCTATATCCCCGGTAGTGATTTCCAGCACTTTTTCTTTGTCCTTCTGCTTTAATTTATTGCTGGCAAGCATCTCTGAAAGTTCATAGTTACCCGATTCAGGTACCTTAAGCTTTATTGATGCTTTCTCTGATGTCTTTCCATGATTCAACACAAAAAGCAAATATCCACCGGGATATTCATGCAGTCTTATTATCAAAGGATTAGCTGCATTACCGGGCTGTGATACAGCAACCTGACTCTCAATCCCGGCCCATGAAACAAGTCCAATCAGAAACTTATTTGTATTCCTGTGAGAGGAATCCTGTACAGTTATCCTCTGGGTTGACTGATCCCACTGAGAACCGCGGGAATTTGTCATTGCAAGGAAAGAACCCACAAACATTGTGTGACCCTTTCCAAAATCTGAGGTAACCATAACCGGAGAACCATCCGTTAACCTTGCCAGCACCTTGGATTTAGCAGGATCGAGAACTTCCAGTGATTCAGCAAACTGCGAACCTGTAAGGGTATCTCCTTTCTGAAATCCTGAAAAAGCAGGATGGAAATTATCCTCAACTTTTATATGAACATTTTTAAGCGACTGAACCCTGGATTCCCTGACTCCAAAGACTTTGCTGAGCCCAAGCCCCGGAATTACACCATCAGTATATCCCCTGTTATCATTCCATGCCAGGCGGGCTTCAGAAAATGCATTCCCACCTTTTTCAACATAGTTTTTTATCCCGTCAGCCATCTTTTGTGTAATCATTAATGCATATGGAATAATGACAAGCTTATACTGTGAAAGATCACCTGATTCAACATCCCTCCGGTGAATAAAATCGACGGCGATATTCTGGTCGGTAAGGAACCGGTAATAGCCAATAAGTGAATTGATATGGCCATCCTGAGTTGTGGTACGACGATGTCCCCCAACCATTTGTGAAAGAGGATTATAAACAAGAGCCACCTGTGCCTTAACCGGTTTGGAAGTGGCGAAAACATCCTTATTGGCATCAACAAACTTTGCGACTTTGCCGAGTTCAACAGCACGTTCGGTAATTGTCCCGTCAAGATTTATAAGTCCATATCCACCCGATTCATAACCTGATGACATGGGGTAATAAGCGTATGCAAAGATTCCCTTGGCTCCTGAAGCAAGACTCGACCATGTCCATATACGGTGGTCTGCCGGTGTTACAGGATCACTTATATTCAGACCGACTGTTCCGAATCCGGCCTGGAATTCACCTATATAGAAACCTCCGTTCTTTTTGTTGGCGCTGTACGAAAAATCCCCCTGTGCCATGAAGCTCCATGGCCTCCAGTCGCCGGGAAGATTATGTTTTGGATATTGGGATAACCCGTAATAATCAACCTGGTCAGCCATAAGAAAATCGTCACCTGATTCACCGCCATAAGGAGAACCGTAAAGTGATACGGGTGAAGCATGTGCTGTTACAATATGTGTCTTGTCGTATTTACGTACGGCGTCATACCTCAGCTTGAGATCTTCGGCAAGTTTCTGATAAACAAAGGCTTTCCAGTCCATAAAATCGGAATATGTAAGGATGGTTCCAAAGCGGGGAGCAGATACATCCTCCCATTTTTCAAAATTCCTGTACCACGATTTATTCAGCTCTTCAAGTGTAGAGTACTTCTGCTTCAGCCATTCGCGGAATCGTGCCTGTGTATTATCGCAAAAACAATACTGGGGATCGGGGATCCATCCCGGCCAGCCCCACTGAACAATGTGAGGTTCGCTCCAGAGATCCCACCCGTAAAAATTAGGAAATGAAACTGCAATCCTGGAAGTCTCTTCATAAAACTTCAGGAATGCTTCCCGTACACCCGAATGATCAATGCAGTATCCCGGGGCAACCTGCGGCTCGATTTTGTCTCCGGTATGTGCCTCAAACAGTCCGTCAGGATATACCTTACCAACCCAGTCGGGAGCTGATTCACCGTACACCTGTATTATAACTTTTAAACCTGCTTCCTGTGCCAGTTCAAATACCATCCTGAGATTCTCAAAATTATACTCTCCTCTCTTCGGTTCACAGTGAGACCATTCAACCCATGTTTTTACAGAATTGAAACCCAGCGATTTAATCTGTTGTATATCCTTTTTCCATTCCTCCCGTGATGCAGGAGTGATTTCCGAAAGCATTGTCGCCCGGGCTTTTCCTCCACTGTACCATACTGAATAAGGGAAAAAATCGCTTTTATTGACAACAGGTTTTTGCTGAGCACTGAGGGTAGCAGTAAACAGAACCGCCAGAAACAGAGCAGCTGTGAAACTGAAAGTATTTTTCATAGTCTAACGTGATAGGTTTATTACCTGTTCCCTGATATTCCAGCCTGAAATTCTCAGGCTTAGTTTTCCTGTTTTCATCTCCTCAACAGGACAGTTTACTCTGAGCTTATTGACTTCTGACGGGAGGAGCGAAATATAGTTAGCCGACCAGAAGGAAGGCAGAAGTTCCTGACCATCCTTAAGCAGCTGGGCACGAACAAAAAATGCAAGTTTACCTCCTGTGTTTGAAATATCAACTGTCCAGGAGTTCTCCGATCTGCTTACTCCATTGTTTGAGACTGTAACATTTACTGTTGTCTCAGCCATGCCTTTCAGAGTCTTGTAATTCTCATCCTTCGACAACCAGTAGGTATTTGAAGATACAGTCCTGCCATCTTTATCCTTCAGACGAAGCACCACAATGCTGACTCCGTTTGAAGAGCCCGGCACCGAAGATAAATTTGAAGTCACTTTAACATCTGATTCGTCCAGGCTCACACTCTTTTCCTCATGGAAAAGTGATTTGCTGTCAGTGTCATATACATCAATAGTGGCAGTAAGACCTGAAGCCGGTTTGTATGTTTTGTTAATTGCCAGAACATCATGACTTATAAGATTCAGCTGGATATGAACGGGTTCTACGGCGTTCTGCATAAAATAGTATCCTGCATTAGGCTGCATATACCAGTCATATACCTGCCATACCACACTCGGAAATGCTGCATTAAGTTTCCACAGCATCACGCCTCCTATATCGTTCAGCTTATGCCCTGCAGCCTCAAAGATTCCCTGGTAACCTACAGCATTCATAAGTTGCATCTTGTCACAGAAATCCTCCATGCTTTCCGGTGCTCCATACCTTTTTACCATTTCCTCATAGTAGAGGTCCCAGCGTCCGTTGCCTGTTGCAGCATCGTGATATCCCCAGGTGTTGTTCAGAGGGAATGGCACCTTACTATCCCAAACCAGGTTAGGGATAATTTTCGGCATGATATTATAAGGTGGCTGTGACGGAATACCGGTTTCGTCCTTGAATACCCAGTCGCGTCCTGCGATAGCCCTGTTATAGTAATCTTTCGGATCTTTCCAGGTATAAGGTCCGCCGCTGTATACTCCTGTCGGCATATTATCAGGCCATGAACCGTCCCATCCCTCAGGCAGTTTTGCAAATCCCGATGAACTTGGTATATAAGGCCTCGTTCCGTCAAGAGTTATTATACTGTTTCTCATAACATCGTAAAGTTCTTTACGGGCATGACCTTCATTACCTCCGGTCCAGAGAAGTAGACTCGGATGATTTCTGATTCTCAGAATAGTGCTTTTAACATTTTTGATAAAAATATCCCCGTCAAGAGGCCAGTCAGGTGAACCTTTGAATTCACCCTGGGTATCACCTGTCACCCAGAAGTCTGACCATACAAGTAATCCGAACCTGTCGGCTGCATCCCAGAATTCTTCCCGGGGAGTAACCCCTCCTCCCCATATCCTAACAAGGTTAATCTTTGAATTCTGACAAAGCCTGAATTCATAGTCATACCTTACCGAGTCCCGGTTCAGCATCATATCAGGAACCCATGCACCACCGGTGATATGGATTCTTTTTCCGTTTACATAAAAATCACGTCGTGTGAAACCATTAACATCAACTGCTTTTGTACCCACAGTGCGGATACCAAACAGGAAGGCTGTATCATTTAAAATACCGGAATTGTCAGCATATTGCATTCTTATCCTGTACAAGTTTGGTTTTCCGTATCCGTTGGGCCACCAGAGTGATGGTTGTGATATTTCAAGTTCCTTCGTGTTTTCTGAATTGAGTTCTACCAACACATGATCACTGGCTCCGATCTTTACCTCTTTGGTGAAACTGACAGGCATCCCGTTAAAGTTATAGGGAGTCATAGTTACAGTTAGCTTTCCATCCTGTTCTGCTGAAGAATGATTCAGAAGTGAAAGGCTAAGGCCTATTTTTGCAAGGGAGGTGTCAGGCAGATCCGGCAGGTCAGTAACAAGTTTAGGACTGGATATTGTTACTCCACCAGATGTCCTTAGAAATACCGGAGCCCAGATACCTATATTCCTGTCTCTCACAGGAGGCATCCAGTCCCATCCCACCGAGCAAAGCATTGTTACATTCTTACCTATATCACCTGTTGGTCCTCCGTTCAGATAAAAATCACCGAGTGCAGTCAACTGCTCAGTGTCCGGCAAACCAGGATAATCAAGGGGATATATTTTGACTGCGATTGCATTTTCTTCACCGGCCTTCACAAGGTTGCTTATATTAAGGCTATATTCGGCAAACATGCCCGACATACAGGTAGAATCTGCGATCTGTTTTCCATTTACCCACACAGCTGCCCTGTAGTTTATACCCTTGAATATCAGCTGGAAATGACGTCCCTTATCGGATTCAGGAACTGTGAACACACTCCTGTACCAGTAAGGTTTGCTCCATGGATTGGGAAGCCCGGGGATATGACTGAACTGTTCGAGATTATACTTTTTGTTGAACTCATCTGAGGCATCAGGAATAAACATATTGTTCATGCCCTGGTATGGATCGGGATAAACATTGTTTGCCACAAGGCCTGTCAGTACAGTGGATGGAACCTTTACAGGGAACCAGTAAATGTTTGACTTATACCCGGGAGTGGATATTTCCTCTCCCGCAGAAGGTACAAGGAATGAGGACTGTAGTTCAAAGTCTGCAATCTTAACCTGTTTAACCGGAGAGGTTGGTGTCTCCGGTGAGCAGCCTGTAAATATAAGCAAGGCAGTGCCTGACAGCGTAAATAATAGTTTCTTTAACGAATACATATTAACTGGATTTTAATGAAGTTTTCTAAAGTAAGGTTTTATTTAAGATGTTTTTTAATGTTATATAGTTTATTTAATGCCTCTACAGGAGTCAGATTGTCAATATCTGTTCCCAGTATTTCGTCACGGATCTGCTTGAGGACAGGATCATCAAGCTGGAAAAAGCTGAGCTGCATCCCCTCCCTGTGTTCTGCAAGTCCGGCAATTGGTTTTGTCAGCTCTTTTCTTTCATGGCTCTGTTCAAGCTCTTTAAGAATTTCATCAGCCCTGTTTACAACACTTCTTGGCATACCGGCCATTTTTGCCACATGTATACCAAAGCTGTGTTCGCTTCCTCCCCTTTTTAATTTGCGGAGAAAAATGACCTTGTTATTAAGCTCCTTTATTGAAACATTGAAATTCTTCACTCTTGGGAAAGAGCTTTCCATTTCATTCAGCTCGTGATAATGAGTGGCAAATAAAGTCTTTGCTCTCATCCTGTTCTCATGTAAGTATTCTACCATTGCCCACGCTATTGAAATACCGTCATAAGTGCTTGTCCCCCTGCCTATCTCATCAAGCAGAATAAGGCTTCGATCGGATAGATTATTCAGAATGCTTGCGGTCTCATTCATCTCTACCATAAAGGTTGATTCTCCCAGACTTATGTTGTCAGAAGCACCTACACGTGTAAAGATCTTATCAACAATTCCGATACTGGCTTCCCTGGCAGGAACAAAGCAACCTGTCTGTGCCATAAGTACAATCAATGCAGTCTGACGCAGAAGTGCTGATTTACCCGACATGTTAGGACCTGTGAGGATTATGATCTGCTGATCATCGGTATCGAGAAAAACATCATTCGGAACGTAAGACTCTCCTGAGGGAAGCTGTTTTTCAATAACCGGGTGGCGACCTTCAATTATCTCCAGTCTCTTCGACTCATCAAGTTCAGGTCTTACATAATTGTTTTCTGACGCTATAGCTGCAAATGACTGCAGGCAGTCGAGCCTGGCCACCACCGATGAATTAAGCTGCACGGGCGGTATATACTCAAGGAGTGCCATCACAATATCATTGAATAGCTTCGTTTCGAGAGCAATTATTTTCTCCTCTGCCCCAAGAATTTTGCTTTCGTACTCCTTTAGCTCTTCGGTAATGTATCGTTCAGCACTGACAAGAGTCTGTTTCCTTATCCACTCGGGCGGTACTTTGTCCTTATGAGTATTCCTGACCTCGATATAATATCCGAAAACATTATTGAAGCTTATCTTCAGGGATGAAATACCGGTCCGTTCAATCTCTCTCTTCTGAAGCCCTTCCAGGTAATCTTTACCGCTGAACTGAATGGTTCTCAGTTCATCAAGTTCCGGGGAGACACCATTTGAAATAATATTGCCCCTGTTTACCAGTACAGGCGGGTCAGGATTAAGCTCAAGCTCAATTTTATCGGCGATAGTTTTGCATGGATTCAATTGTTCGGCAAGCATTACCAGAGGAAGGCAATCAATTCCAAGGCACTTATCCTTAAGCGGCTCTATAGCATTCAATGCTCTCCTGAGCTGAACAACTTCCCTTGGATTTATTCTGCTGACTGCAACTTTCGAGATCAGCCTTTCAAGATCACCTATCTGCCGGATAAAGTCTGATATTTCCTCTGTAAATTCCTTATTGTCAACCATGTACTGAACTATATCAAGCCTCTCATTAACCGGCTGAATATCCTTGAGCGGCAGGGAGATCCATCTTTTCAGCAGCCTCCCTCCCATTGGAGAGATTGTATGGTCGAGTACATCTATAAGTGTTTTTGCCCCTTCATAGGGTGAGCTGAAGAGTTCCAGGTTCCTTATCGTGAACTTATCGAGCCACACATACCTGTTCTCTTCTATCCTGGAAAGGCTTGTAATATGTCCAAGCTGTTCATGCTGTGTTATATCGAGATAATAAAGTATAGCACCTGCTGCAATTATTCCGTATGAGAGATTTTGTACTCCAAATCCTTTCAGCGAACTGGTCTCGAATTGCTTTAGCAGCCTGTCACCTGCCGCTTCCCGAGTAAAGATCCAGTCATCGAGCTTAAAGGTATAATATTTGGTGCCGAAATACTCATTGAACAAATCCTTTCTGCCTTTTTCAAACAGAACCTCTTTTGGCTGAAAATTGCTCAGAAGCTGATCTATATATTCTATACTACCTTCCGATGTAAAGAACTCACCTGTAGATATATCCAGAAACGCAACACCGGCAATCTTCCTGTCAATATGGACAGCAGCAAGGAAATT
>CALMJY010000098.1 GCA_937864815.1 uncultured Bacteroidota bacterium | reverse complement strand
AACTTTTACTATCCCTCAACTTCAACTAAAAAAAGTCTTAGGTTGACGGCTATGGGGTTTGGGGGTGAAAACCGACTTTTGAGTCACCTTCGAAAGGATTATAATACCTTCCCCCCCGGGTGAAGGACAGGATGGGGTAAATACAACTTACAAAATGCTCCGGATCGGCTTACAGGCTATACGTAAACCCTGCCATGAACAGGAATCGTTGAGAGGGATAATAAGCCCACTCATAATAATCCCTGAAAGAGATATTATTAAACCTGGCCCAGAATGAAAGAATCTTTGAATAACGATATTCAGCTGTCAGATTCAGATTGAAATGGGAAGGCATCTCAATTTCTGTCTGGCCATAATTACTGGTTTTGCTGAAATAATCACCGTTAATAACGTTTTTCCGCTTCCCAATGGCTGTAAGTTCAACTCCAGCTATAATTTTATCCCTGAGGTTGTAGTCAAGCCCGGCAACCGCATCCCAGTTTGGTTTATTCCATGGTGTGATACCAAAGCTGTAATTATAGAAATTAGCTGCACCGGAAAATGTCAGCTTATCTGAAATCTGACCTGTCATTTCTCCATGAATATTTAATAATGATCCCGGATCCTTAATAAACATGAAATAATTACCCACCGACCGTGGAATCACAGTATCGGGAGAAACGAGGTTCGTATAGAACAACATATCCTGGATCATGGAATATGAAGCCGAAATAAGATAATTCCCGCCTATGCCGGTATTTCCTTTCACCCCGGCTGATATTACAAGTTCATGATCGGTATCCGGCAAACTGAAGAGAATGGCCTCTGGCTGGGTGGAAAAGAATTTCCTGTCGGCAAGGAAAGGATTCACTGAAAGGATTTTCAGAGGATCATTTCTCTCAAGATAACCTGACAATCTTGCGAAAAAACTTAAATATGACGGTATAACATTGAAGCCGAAATCAACATCCGGATAAACATGGAATTCGTCTGATCTGTCACGCAGAGCTTCAAACCCGAGTTTAAAATTCCATTGCTCATTTGATTTTTTGATAAAAGGACTGATTGCCAGAATGTACTCATCAGAAGTGGAAATAGAGTCAGAGGGCATGTAAAAATCCATATTGATTCCCGATCCGACATAAAACCCCTTTACTGATTTGGCAAATAAGCCATCAATTATTAAAAGTTGCTGCGACATATTTTCCAGATGATGAAAATAGTCGTATGAAAGATTCACATCATATGCAAGGTTATTTGAATCCAGAGTAGCTGATGAAAAAGAGGCCTTTGCACCGATATTGTTATACTTCATTCTGACACTGTCCTTGTCTGGTGCATATCCGGTAATATCAGGATCATAGCCAAAGGCATACCTTGTTTTCTGTGTAAAATCAACCGATCCATCCAGCAGACTTTTTTTTATGAATTTTTTACCAAACAGCGAGGCATCATTATCCAGGTAACCGGCAAAAACCTTATCATCATTTTCCAGTTTTACCTTTCCGTTTGATGAGAAATGGCGGACATAAAGGCCCACTGCTCCCTTCTTTGACCGCTCATTGGTAATGCTGAGTTCCCCAAAGGGAGACAGATGTGTACCTAGTCCGGCAGTGATATAGCTCTTGTAGAGCTTGGGAAGAGGATCAGGCAGAAGAGCTGCAGCTTTGATAGGGCTGACAGTATACTCCGGCATGAACGGTTCTGCATTTACTTCATACCTGAATTCAGGCCTAATCTGCATTGTGTCCTTCAGCTCCGGCAGGAAACTCCTTTTTCTCACAACATTAAGTGAGGGTTTGTAGGGATTATAAAGGGTTACCTCGCGTTGCAGTGATGACTCCTTCTTTTCCTGAGCATTTGCGGAAAACAGGGTGAATATTGTCAGCACTGCTATATTAATGGTTCTTCTGATCATTTTTTATTCTGTTTCTTGTTCACTTTACCGGATATATCATGATACTTACAGAAAATCACTGTTGCGGTTGCTTTTTCTCATCAAGAGCTGATAATCTGGACTTTACTTCATCTCTGATACCATCATTATCAACCTCATAGTAATCGTTAAGACTCTGGAGAGTGACCCTTGTCTGAAGCATATCTCCCTTTTGCTGACTTATATCTGCCAGAAGCAGGAATACTCTGGCCATCCAGTACTGATGTGGTGTTTTCTGATCGATAAACTCAGTTATGACCCTTTCCGATTCAGCTGTCTTATTCTGTTTCAGAAGCAGTTCTGCTATCCTGTATTTCGATTCAGCACCTTCCATGCTGGTTACTTCGGTACCCACTTTCCTGAAATCAATAAGGGCAAAATCGAACTTATCAAGACTGTAATTAGCCTTGGCTCGCATAAACACGGCCTCTCTCAGAAGCTCCTCAGGGACATTGGGCAATGAAGTGATTTTATCGGCTGCGGCAATCGTATTCGGCGCATCACCTATGAAAGAAGCTGTCTGAAGCTGCCCTTTCAGTGCAACAAGTTTGTTTACATCATTTACGGCAACCATTTCTAGCTTTTTGAAATATTCAAAAGCTTCCTCAAATTCTTCCTGTTCAAAAAGAATTTCGGATGATGCAAGTAATGATTGTTCCAGGAACTGGTTATTTGGTTCTGCAGCAACCTCTTTGTAATATTTCAGAGCCTCGGTTGCTTTCCCTGACAGATTCAGACATTCTGCCAGGTAAAACTTTGCATTGATTCTGAAAATGCCTTCAGGAAACTCGTTCAGATAACTTGTAAAGACCTCTGTTGCCCTTTGGTACTTTGCAGCTATATAGAGATTTTCTCCTGATGTGTAAAGAAGCGAATCTTTCTGTGACAAATCCACATCACCATATCCGTCAAGAGTTTTTATATACGAGAAATAGCCCTCCACATCATTGATGTCAGTATACGTATTCTTCAACCCGGTAAGAGCATACCTTGCTTCAGGCGATGATTTGTAGTTCTCGATTACCTTTTTATACTGAGCTATAGCCTTGTCATTCTGATTCAGGTTGTAATAAAGAAGCCCCAGCTGCAGTATTGCCCTTGGCACCAGTGCACTGTTCTGATAATCATTAATTACTGAATTGAAGTCTGATTCAGCCCTGATAAAATCCTCAAGCACCTGATAGGCTCTTCCCCTTTCAAATACTGCGGTTGGGACCAGGGCTGACTGCGGATATTTAACTGTAAGGGCGGTCAGAACATCAACCTTTCCCCTGTTATCATTCATGAGTCCGAGTGAAAAACCTTTCTGGTACATTGCATAATCTGCATCAAGGTTTCCGAATGCAATTACCTTGTCATAATACTGAACAGATGTCGGGTAATCCATTGTGATGAAATAACAATCGGCAATACGGTTGAGGGCATCGGCCATTACCTCAGGCTTAACATTGACAGCAGATGATTCAAATGTCTTAAGATGGTTGAGTGCATTTGTGTAATCCTTGAGATTGAAGAGTGCAGAACCAAGGCTGTACCTTACCATCTGATATTCCTCAACACTCATTGAACCGGGGATGCCCATAAACATCTCGTAATCAATTCTTGCCTTATCATAATGTGCAAGTCTGTACCAGGCCTCTCCTCTCCAGAAAACAGCCCTGGCCCTTAAGGAACGATTGTATTTTTCATACTTAAGCGACTTATCGAACATTGCAATAGATGCTTCGATTTCAAGGTTTCTGAAGAGCTCGAGTCCACGGTAGAAAGCAACACGCTGATAGGCTTCCTCCAGCTTTTTGTCCTTGTTTACAATCTTATCAAGGGAAGCAAGGGCTGATTTATAGTTTTTTACCTGCAGATAGGTTGCAACCAGATAGTCATAAGCTTCCTGTATCCTTTCAGATCCCGGATATAACTGTATATATTCAGTGAATGCTGCAATTGATTCCCCGAATGGGGAGTATGATGTCTCGTAAGTAAGTTTTGCATAGTTAAAAAGCGACTCTTCCTGGATTGCTTTATCGAAAGACATTTTTGAAGCTTCACCAAATGCAAGGCGTGCCCTGTTCTTGTCACTTTTCTGAAGATAACAGTCCCCAAGCAGATTCCAGATATTCTGAGTCAGCAAATCATTCCTGACCCCGATTTCAAGGAAGATCTTAATGGCTTTGTCAATATCACCGGTTTTATAGTAGCAGTAACCCAACTGGTATTTGTCAGCCCTTTCACTTGCCTTTGCCCCTTCAGAATATTTTTCGAGATAAGTAAGTGCTTCGCTGTAGTTTTCCTTGTTATAGTAAGCATCCCCGATAAATCTGTAAAGTTCTATGCTCCTTTCCTTACCTGCTGATTTAAGAAGTGCCGGAGCAACCTCCAGTATGCCGTCATAATCTTTATGAATATATAAAATCTGAACAATATAGAATGGTACTATAGCCCCGAAGGTCTCATCATCTTTCAGCTTCATGAAACCCTCCATGGCAGTCTGGTACATTTTCTGTTCATATGCTATCTGAGAAAAGTAGTAAATTGCAGGAGGAGTGTATTCAGTATCAATATCCTTTATCTCCGAGAACATAAGAAGAGCCTTGCTCTGATCACCTTTCGAATAAAGCGAATAACCATACCTGAAAAAATATTCCGGAAGTTTTTCTTTTTCAAGGTACTGGCGATTAACGCTTTCATAATAAGATGCTGCCTTCCTGTAATTTTTATTCTGGTAGAAATAGTCACCCAGCTCAAGCCGTGCTTCATTAAGTCTTGGATTTTCAGGATAGCTGGCAATAAAAGTCATCATCCTGTATTCAGCATCAGGATTAAAGAGGTTCATAGCTGAAATTGCGCTGTAATACTGAGCGTCTGCCACATTAATACTGCTTTTGTCTCTTTCAGTTTCTACATATGAATCAAGAAGCCTGATGGCGCCTGCATACTTTTCCTTATAGAATAATTCCATTCCCCTGTTGAATTCAGAACCAAGCTCTTCATTGGTAAAAGGTACCTGAGCTGAGAGCTGAAGGAAGAAGATCAGCAGGAAGCCGGAAATTAAAATCAGTTTTCTTCTGTTCATAACTTATTTTTTTTGGCAACCCGTAAAAGTTAAGCGGGAAATATAAAAATTGAAACCCGGTTTCCTAATAATCTAATGGTTAGCCATATATAACACTAAGTCATTTTTAAATCAAGCGTAAAATTACAACTATTAAACGGCGGCTTCCGGTCTTTATTATTGAATTTATTAACATATAAATGTTAGTTATCAATTCTTTCTTTATTTTGTATTGAATTGAACATATACTTACCTGGGCTCGAAAATCAATTTCTTTACCCCATCCCCAGGGGGAGTAAATTGATTTTCTTCGCTCCCCTTGGGGCCGGGGTCAACGAAGAAAATCAATGATATATGTTGCTTTTTTATAAGGCCTAATATTAACATTGTCAATTTATGCAGGAAACCTTACCCCTTGATGTTATAATTGAGCTGACTGACTGTTCTATATGGCAGCAGGATCACCTTGTTCTTACCGATGTTAATCTTTCAGTCGGGAAGGGTGAATTTCTATACCTGGTAGGCAAGGTAGGAAGCGGAAAATCGAGCCTTATAAAAACACTGAATGCTCAGATTCCACTTAAAAGCGGAACTGCACTTGTTGCCGGTTACAACCTGGACAGGATCAAACGAAGGGAGATTCCGTATCTGAGAAGGAAGATAGGTATTGTCTTTCAGGATTTTCAGTTGCTGACTGACAGGTCCGTAAATGATAATCTTGAATTTGTACTCAGGTCAACAGGGTGGAAAAACAAATCGGAGATTGATACCCGCATAGGCGAAGTACTTGAAAAAGTAGGACTTAACCTTAAAGGTTATAAAATGCCACATCAGCTTTCAGGGGGTGAACAACAAAGGGTTGTAATAGGCAGGGCACTTCTTAACGATCCGGATATAATCCTTGCCGATGAACCAACCGGAAACCTCGATCCGGAAACTTCTGAAGGAATTATCAGGCTTCTTACCGATATAAGCAGGACAGGAAGGGCAGTAATAGTTGCCACCCATAACTATACGCTCCTCAAAAAATTCAATGCCAGAACAATAAAATGTGAAGACGGGAAGCTTATTCCGGCCAGGGAGGATGAGGAGATTGAGTTGATTTAGTTCAATGTTCCAGGTTCCAGGTTCCATTTTGCCAACTGCCAACTGCCAACTGCCAACTATATTACAGCTTCAGGATACTGGCATTTTCCCCCTTTGAAGGAGGCCAGGGGGATGTTTTAGTTAGTTCTTTGATTTTTTCGTTTTCTGTTTTGTACCCTTCTTTTTCTGATCCTTTTCTTTAACGATGGAGTTCATAGTAATGATCTTCGGATCTGCCATGAATTCAGGACCATTCAGGTTTCCGACAACATTATAAAAGCCGGAATCACTCCAGAAACTGAACCCGATAAGCTCAGGGAAGTCGCTCTCAAGCTTCTTGAGTACATCAAAGCAATCCCTGGGAGCATCTTTCTCACCACGTATTCCGAGTTCTGCCCACCATATTATTTTTCCTGCATTTTTCTTTTTTTCGACAGCCCATTCATACTCGTTGAAAATCAACCCGGTACCGTAACCGGACTTGCCTATAATATCAACGTATTCATCACCCGGATAGTACTCCTGCAATGCACCGGCTCTCTGTGTTGTATGAAATGCCCAGATAATATTATCAAGGCCTTTGGCTGTAAAATAATCATGAACAAGCCGGTACAACCTTATCCCGTTCTTACTTCCCTCCTTGGCATGCCATTTATTTTTATCATCAAGTTCTACAAAGGGCGTATAAATTACAACAATACCCCTATCCTTGAGCCACTGCATATTAGCAGCCATCCTGTCCATCTGTTTATAGAAATGGGTCTTTATCGGATTGTCACCAGTTTCAAATATCGAATCTAAAGTCACCGGAGAATTCCACCTGCCACCGCATGGATTTGCATAGAAATTGTAAACTCCGGTAATCAGACCCTTGTCCCATAACTTTTTAACACCTTCGTTCCATTCTGCATCAGTAAACGGATCATCATCATAATCATATGTAATGCAAGCATACCTTGGTACGATGCCGGTATGGTCAGTCACCTTCTTCAACCAGTTCGAAGGATGATCCATATCAGGATTTTCATTATGCACCCAGGTGGCCATTTGTCCGAACATATACTTACCATTACCAAGAGATTTAAGATATTTCATTATATCATCTTTACTCTGTCCGTATGATATTAATGAAATAATAAAAAATAGAATGACGGTTAATTTGATTCTGATTTTCATAGGGCAAAGAGTTTCTTAATTAATTCAGATACAGCGTTCTTAAGTTCAGAAACGAATATATAAAATTTTCAGGATTAAGGTACCATTATCTTAAAACTGCTTACCGGGTAAGCTGCAAAAAATCCTATTGCGCCATTGCTTATGTTTCCACGAATATTTGCTCCGGGACCGCTGAAGAGTGGATTTGATCCCCTCAACTCAGCCTGGGCATCCTGTATATAATTATAATATTCCCTGGTTATAGCACTCATTTCCGCAACAAGAGTATCACCCGAATTAAGCTTTTCATTATCAGAATTCTGATCCAGGTAGGTCACAACGCCACCCTTGACATAATCACCGTTGAAAAATTTATCATCGGTTACCAGCCACTTTTCCAGTTTATATGTTATAAGCTTATTATTCCGGTATAAATCGAAACGGTAAAAATCAGTTTTTGGCTCGTCCTGAAACCAGCAGGTTACTTCCCATAATCCCTGCTCTCCGAAATCCTCATAGAACTTTGTGGCAACCGAATCAAGACTTGTAACAGGTTTCATCACCGAACTTGCGCTGAATTCAGAAAATCCGCCTATTGGTTTTAAGAGCCGGATATTAAGTGTATAGGTCATTCCCACTTCTCCTTTAAAATCAGCCGAAGTCTGATATACACCGGGAGAATTCTCACTTAGGCGGGTAATGGTTTCACCATCATTTATTGAAATTTCGGCACCTGTTACGGCAGGTGGTTTCTGATTATAGTAATAGTTGGTGGTCTCTGTAAGATAAACTGTATGAACGGAGGTGTTTGTTGTAATTGATCCTTCAACAACAAGCCTCACTTCGCTTTCATCAAGTGGCAGATCTATTCGCTCTGTACATGAAAGGATAAATGCGAGGGCAAATAAAACGGGTAATATCTTATTAATTCTTCTTCTCATTTCAGAATCTGATATTCCATGTAATTGCAGGGATCACGGCAAACAGGTATGTTTTCTCCGCATAAGTCACATACGGATCTTTTTCGTCAGGAACTATGTTTATAGCCCAGGCATTATGCCTGTTATAAACATTGTACACAGATAAATTGAGGTCACTGTGCCACTTCTTACCGGCTTTCTCTTTTCCCTTGAATGTAACTGACAGATCCAGCCTGTGATAATCATCCATCCGGTATGAATTTCTGTCGGAATATACCGGAATTATTGAATTTCCGAGTATTGCACGTCCTGTTGGCAGAGTAAGAGGCAGGCCTGTGGCGTATGTCCACGTGGTTGAAGCTGCAATTCTCTTAGTCAGAGCAAAAGATGTAACAAGGTTGACTGAATGTGGCTTGTCATAAAGTGAGGGATACTTATTGCCATTGTTGATCTCAGGGACAATCCTGAATGATCTTGAATAGGTATAGCTGAGCCATCCGGTAAAAAAGCCTTCATTCTTTCGTATCAGTGCTTCTATACCATATGAATATCCATTCCCTCTCCGGAGTTCTCCTTCAAGATACTGGTTTAGGAACAGCTCCGCATGATCCCTGAAATCTATTAATCGTCTGAAATTCTTGTAGTAAATTTCACCTGAGACTTCATACAAGTCATTTATGAAATTCCTGAAATAACCTATGGAGAACTGGTCGCACAATTGCGGTTCAACATTTGGCGAAGCAGGAAACCAAATATTAAGAGGTGTGCCTGAGGATGAATTCTGTGCCAGTGTAATAAACTGAGCTGTATGAGAATAGCTTCCCTTAACTGATGATAATTCATTTAGAAGATAAGTGAATGCAAACCGGGGTTCAAGTGCAGTGTAAGTTTTGAAAATCTTCCCTGAAGGGTAACTGATACTGTCAACAGGAATATAATCAGCATCGTATTCATAGGATGTTCCCGGTCCGATATTCTGAAACATCGAGAACCTCAGCCCATATTTCAGAGTCAGGTTACCGGCAACCTTATACTCATCACTCAGATATAATCCGCTTTCGAGAGCATGAGCAGAAGGCAATCTGAAATATGTATTTCCGGTGGTGCTGCCTATTCCGCTTACCTCACCCGGAAAAAATTCATGATAATTAAGAGATAACCCATACCTGAGCTTATGCTTATCGGAAAGGATATGTGTAAAATCGAGTCTTGGCTGATAATCAGAAATGTATGATTTCCAGAGGAATGAAAAGGATCCGGTCCCGCTGTCAGGAGTTCCTAAATCATAATTGTACCTTGAATATATCATACTAAGGTTCATAAACAGGTTTCCCGAAAATATATGGTTCCATCTTAATGTTCCGGTCGTATTACCGAAACCTACTCTTGCAAAATCATCCTTAAACACATCTTTGCCCGAATAACCAGTAAGAAAGAGTCTGTTCTTTTCATTGAGTACATGCGAAATTTTCAGGTTCAGGTCCCAGAAATAAAGTTTGTTGTCCCGCAAATCCTCCTCTTTGGCAAAAGGAAGGAAAATATCAGCATAAGTCCGTCGTCCTCCCATAAGAAATGTCGTCCTGTCTTTTATTACCGGACCGTCAATGGTCAGCTTGCTCGAAATTGTTCCGATACTTCCGTTAACACCAATCTTACCCGGATTACCTTCTTTCATTTCCACATCGAGAAGTGAAGAGAGTCTTCCTCCGTAAGCGGCAGGGATATCACCCTTGTATAGAGTTACATTTTTAACTGCATCATTGTTGAATATCGAAAAGAAACCAAGCATGTGGCCGGAATTATAAACACTGGCATCATCCAGAAGGATAAGGTTCTGATCTGAGCCTCCGCCCCTGACGCTGAATCCCGTCGAACCTTCACTGGTTGACTGTACCCCGGGTAATAGCTGAAGTACCCTCACAACATCTATTTCGCCCAGAAGGGAAGGGATTGATTTAATGGTTTTTACATCCAGTTTAACAATTCCCATGGCAGGTGCCCTTACATTTTCATCTGTCCGCTTAGCTTCAATGATCACCTCACCAAGCTGGGTTTCACTTTTTTCCATGGTAAAATCACGGTTTGTATTCCTTACCGATTGTCCGCTGTGAACAATTGTTTTATACCCTATATATGTGAGCTGCAGATCCCATTTGCCTGAAGGGAGATTCAGTGTAAAAAATCCATACTCATCGGTTGAAACGCCGGTTTTAAGGTTTGTTTCGATTACGGTCACACCGGCAAGTCTGTCTCCGTTCTCTGCATCTCTGACATATCCGCTCAGGACAATATTCTTCTGCTGCACAACGGTATCGGCACAATTTCCATAAACAGAGAGTGGATACAATCTCAATAATAACAACAAGGAATATATTATGGATTTCTGCACGAAAAGACTAAATATAAGTTTACAAAAGTAACCAATATCAGCCAAATATTCTTGCCGGCCAGAAAAGTCTGTTCTGACATATCCTGTAAAACGGGACCTTTATGCTTCCGAATGATTCCATAAATGAGGCAATCGAAGGTATTGAAGACCCGGCAAAATCAAGCGTTGTATGAGTTGATGAAAATTCCTTAATAACTTCATTTACAACATAATAGCCAATTCTTCGTTCCCTGCTCTGAGGTGTATTTACAACCAGGAGCATAGTCTTATTGCCTTTTGTTTCAACTATGAACAACCCGTATAATAATTCCTTTCTCCCGCTTCGAACACCGATAATCCTTCCTTTCTTATTTGCAAGGCAATAATTCATAAGGTTATTCAGCCGTTGATAATCTCTTGATTTGATTCCTTTTACCTCCTTCCCTTTATTACGGATAAAAAGCTCAATCAACTTATCTGGTTTTACATCATCCACCAGGTGAGGGCGCTTCTTTGAAGCTGATTCAATGTTCCTTTTGCAGTGCGTGGAAAAATTCTCCCGGAGTTTTTCGTAAGTTTTTGAAAGATTCAGCTCAAAATTGGTCTTTTCAGTTATCCTGAAACCTTCATATTCAACTTTCTGACCAACACACAGATCCACCAGCCTGTAAAATGAAGGAAGGTATTCAAGGAATTCGCTGAGCATATCCGGAGAGGGCTTATCAGGTGAAAAAGCACCCAGCTGTTGCAGAAACACAGGAGTTGCAAGATACCTTATGCCAAACCTTGAAAAACCTGGAAGAGGAAATACAGAATCATATTCGTCATCAACCAGTGCCTGCCAACCCGGAGCCATGCAGTCAAGAAACCATGAATAACCGTATGGTTTCAGAGTATGTGAATTCTGAATGCAGGTATCCCACTGTTCCCTGTCAATTTCACTATTTGTAAGATAAACAATCATCTCTGTGCATCAAGCATAGTTTCAAATACTCCTCTCCAGGGCTTGCATTGGGGATTATCAAGCAACGATGTATTATGCCAGATTGATACAAACAAGCCACCTGCACGCCTGGTTTCATTTATCAGCTGAAGTATGATTTCAACTGAGGCTTTGTGGTCAAGCTTTTTATATTTGTAAAGAGTGGCATCCATAACCTGGAAGGGTACAATTTTCAGATTGGTAACAGTATCCCTGACAACATCATAGAAATAAAACGGGCGTGCTATACCTGCCCTGAATCCGGGTTCATCCGGATATCCCATGGAATAATCCTCTTTTATTCCTGCCCTTAGAAGATTCCTGTATGAAACAGGCAATTTAAGTCTCAGAAAATGAAACCTGCTGAAAGAACCTGAATTTCCAAGAATAATACTGTATCGCTTTGCTTCATCGCTAAGTTTGGAATAATTCTCCGAAGCATCATATGATGGATGAAGACCGTGTTTATATTTACCGGCGAGTCTGCGGATAAGCGATCGGTAATCCTCATTTTTCCAGGATGGATTATGATCATAACTGCTTCTGTCTCCGACAGGAAAGAAAAACCGGACATCAGAATGATATTTATCGACCGATTCAGTGATGTATCCAAATACCTCAAAGGGATCAGGTTTGCCTTTTGTAACAGTTTTATACCGTTCGGATGCATGTCGGTCAGAAACCGTCAGGTCACGGATCAGTCCCCCAATTGATCTGATAATACCTTTCCCGAGATACTCAAAAGGTTCATCTGCATCAAAGGTGACCATCTTCCTGAATTCATTTCTCCGGAAAGCAAGTGTCTGAAATTTTCTTAGCAGACTCCTGGCAAATTCCTTTACCCACAGATCTACCACTGGAATTCCGAGAAACCCATTCCTGAAAGCTAATGAGGATGCAGCTTTAAACCTGCCATATTCATCCGGATCATATTCATTATATTCCTCATACCTTGAGACCAGATAAAATGATGCAGCAAAAATGTCAAAAGGTAAATCAGAGCCGGTTGAAGTCTGAAAAAAGACGGGAAGATCCCTCCATTTTTCAACCTTAAACTCATGCTTGCTTATTCCTTTTTCAAATAACAATGGTGCCGGATGAATGATGAATGAATCCTTTACATTTTCATCCGAATAGTTTATAACATGATGTTTTCCGAGTTTGCGTTTATCAGTAATTATTTCCCAGCTCAATCCGAGAATATCGCCAAGAATTATGCCTGCTGTATATCTAAGCCTTGGTACATCCTCTGCAGCATATATTCTAACCGGCCTGGTATCCATATAATAAAAGGTATCAATTGCTTACCATAAAGTTATAATATTTAACCAATTAAAACAATTTACACGATTTTTTAATTATCTTTGCAGCTTTATTAACAAGGTGATTTCCACCGCTCGCCGGAAGCACGTCAACAGAAATAATAATGATGAATTTTGAAGAGATGGGATTTACTCCCGGAATCCTGAAAGCTGTTCAGGAGCTGGGGTTTGAACAACCTATGCCTGTTCAGGAGAAAGTAATTCCTCTTATGCTTGGAGAGGATGAGGATATTATTGCTCTTGCTCAAACCGGAACAGGAAAAACAGCAGCATTTGGTCTTCCACTTGTACAGATGACTGATACAGAAAATAATGCAACACAGGCTCTGATACTATGCCCTACAAGGGAGTTGTGTATGCAGATTACAGGTGATCTCACCGATTATGCCAGATACACAGGTAAATTAAGGATACTGGCGGTATACGGTGGAGCCAGCATTGAGAATCAGATCAGGGAACTGAAAAAAGGAGTTCATATAATAGTTGCAACACCCGGAAGGCTGATAGATCTGATAGGCAGAAAAGCTGCCCGGCTTTCATCGGTTTCAACAGTGATACTTGATGAAGCGGATGAAATGCTCAATATGGGTTTTCTCGATAGTATAAATGAGATCCTTGAGGAGGTACCTGGAGGCAGAAGAACTCTTCTGTTTTCGGCTACCATGTCATCTGAAATAGCCGGGATTGCAAAAAAATATATGAATGATCCCAAAGAAATTACAATCGGGACAAAAAATGCTTCAGCTGAGAATGTTACTCATGGGTATTATCTTGTACACTCAAAAGATAAATATAAAGTCCTGAAAAGAATTGCAGATTCAGAGCCTGATATCTATGGTATCGTTTTCTGCCGTACCAGGAAGGAAACCCAGGAGGTTGCTTCAAGCCTTATTGAAGACGGATACAATGCTGATGCCCTTCACGGAGACCTTTCGCAGGCACAGAGAGATACTGTAATGCAGAAGTTCAGGGTAAGAAATCTGCAGCTTCTGATAGCTACCGATGTAGCTGCCCGCGGACTTGATGTCGACGACCTGACACATGTGATCAATTATAATCTTCCTGATGACAATGAGGTTTATACACACAGGAGCGGCCGTACCGGACGGGCAGGTAAAAAGGGTATTTCAATTTCCCTTATAAGCCCCAGGGATAAGAATAACATCAAACAGATAGAACGGATTGTAAAGAAACCGTTCAAGGCCATTCAGATCCCGAGCGGAAGTGAGATATGCGGAAAACAGTTGTTTCACTGGGTGAAAAAACTGGAAACCGTTGTTACCGAACATCAGGAAATTGAAAAATTCCTTCCGGAAATAACCGCTAAACTTTCAAATCTTGACAGGGAAGAACTTCTCCGGAGAGTTGTATCACTTGAATTCGACCGTTTCCTTGATGATTACCGGTCCGGTGAAGAGATAATCTCACCCCGGGACAGAGATGATAACTTTAGAGGTTCAGACAAAAAAGGATCCCGTAAGGAATATTCAGGTAATTATAAAAGGCTATTTATTAACCTTGGAAAGACTGATGGATTCTATCCCGAACAGCTGATTGAACTTGTCAATAGAAACACAAGTGGAAGGAAAATACCGCTTGGAAAAATAGACCTGTTAAAAACATTCTCATTCTTTGAAGTTGAGTCAGAATTTGCTGATTACCTTATTAATGCATTGAATAATGCGAAGTTTAATGACCGCAGGGTAGCAGTTGAAATAGCACAGGAAAAACCTGAAGGACACAGGGAGGCTGACAGATCAGGAAAAAGAAGTGCAAAATGGTCAGACAGAAGACCTGAAAAAAGAAAAGGAGATAAAAAAGGTCATGCGGGAAAAGTCCTCAAATGGGATAAGAAATCAGGAAAAAAGAATAAGAAGAAAAAGTACAGGTAGATATAATGTCAAAAGGACCTCCCCGGAGGTTCTTTTACGTTTTAGTGTGAGCAGTATAATTGATATCAAAGCCAATGTAGCTTCAAACCCGAATGAAACTGTTCCTCCGATTATTGATTCATCAACAGAAGAAGCAATTAGTGCATCCCTTGGAGCTGTCCTTATCCCCTTCCCTACCCGCGGCATTTTTTATGTGATGTACTCATAAATGTGAACTATCGTTTCAGATAGTCATCGAATAAAACCTGAAGATAGGCTTTCCCTGCTTTCTCAGCAAAATCAGCACCTTTTCCTTCCTTGATAACCTGATCCTTAAGCTTGTGATCATAAACATAAATTGAGCTGTCAGTAACAAATCCAAATCCTTCATTATAGGTATAGAATGAATAGGAATTGCTTCCATCTGAAAACAGGTCTTTGCCAAACGGAAAAACCACATTGATACCAAGCTGATTAAACAGGGTTATGGGAATATCGGTCTGATCGCCGTGTTTATCAATTATCCTGCTGCCTTCTTTAACTGCCCCACCGGTCCAGACCATTGGAATTTTAAAGAGCTCTGTTGTATATACCCCCTGGGATTCCGATACCCGGCCGCAGTGGTCGGTGACCATTATCACAAGTGTATTTTTCCACCAGGCAGTGGTTTTTGCCCATTCGATAAACTCACCCATGATTTTATCTGCATAATAAACTGAATTCTTGTATTTTGAAATATTATCATCCCCTTTAATAACCGTTTCCATCGGTACATCAAATGGTTCGTGACTCGAAAGTGTAAGAACAACATTCAGGAATGGTTCCTTCACCTTTTTCATTGAGTCTTTAAGGGCTTCAAACAGTATATGATCATGGACACCCCATTTCGAATTGTAACTTTCCGGATCAAAATATTCTTTGGTAATGACTGACCTGAAACCTGAACCTATTACAAATGATTTGAAGTTTGCAAAATTTATTTCGCCCCCGTACCAGAATGAGCTATTATAGCCTTTTTCAGAAAGAATTCTGACAAGGCTCGGAAGCGACTGGCTTTTCTTAGGTTCTTTGATGATCGATTGTGCAGGTTGTGCCGGATAGCCATTTAGAATTGCCGGCATGGCCTTGTCTGTCCTGGTACCTGAGGCAAAAAACTCCGTGAAGAGTATTCCTTCCCGGGCATACCTGTTTATGTTTGGTGTCACAAGCGAATCTCCGCCAACTGCTCCAACAACATATCCGCTGAAACTTTCAAGTACAAGTATCAGAATATTCGGCTTGTCAGTTGTAAGAACCGGTTCGGTTACTCCTTTATTGCTTTTAAGGGAGTCTATCAGCTGTTTTGCAGAATTAATGTCGCCAAACTGATATGGATTTGTAACCGGTTTCTGAGTGAAAGCTGAGGTACCTACATTCCAGACAGCGTTTACTGCCGTGTGGTTAAGGAACATTTTCGGACTGAAATATACACTTCCTGCATTTATGGGAGCAATTCCGAACCCTCCTCTGATAGGGATTATCAGTGATGCAAACAGGATAATGAATACAGGAAGAGCCACTGCCTTTGACTTTACTGTTCCATGTTCTCCCATAAATCCGTCCGTTGTTTTCCTGTACATCACAATAAAAAACCCGGTCAGTAATGCAATTGCCAGGAATACCATTACAGCTTTAAAAGTACTTACGGATGCCATTGCTTCCTCAGGTGTTTTCAGGTACATAAAGGGAGTATAGTCCATCCTGAATCCCCAGTATGAATAAAGGATCGAATCGGCAACTATAATTACACTTGAAAGAAGAATCAGAAAAAACGTATACCATCTTATAATCATTCGGTACCATTTTCCGGGAAACAAAATATCAGGCATCATCAATAACATTGGAATAGCCAGATAATATCCTGTTGTTGATATATCGAGTTTTACACCGTTCAGGAACGTTGCCAGGAGTTCTCCAAAGCTGTTACCAAAAGATGATTTATACTGAAATAAAATGAAGAAGAGTCTGCCGGTGAAAAAAACCATCAGCCAGAACAGTGAATAAATGCCAAGTGCTATTAATCTTTTCTTCATGGCTCAGAACCTGTATTTTTTGTTACGGGTTTATGAGTATTGGTATGAAAAAGTATCAATGAAATTATAATGATGAACATTCCTGAAACAGTAATCCATTCAGGTTTTTCATCAGGAACAATAAGCCAGCTGAGAATTGCACCAACAACGGGGACAATGAATTTCCAGAGATTCAATTCAGAAACCTTTACACCCGGGCGCTGCAGGAGCCTGAACCAGACTGAGAATGCAACAGATGCCATTACGCTCAGCCAGGCCAGAGAAAGCCAGTAATCAATTGGAAGTGGTTTCACTGGGACCCCTTCTGTGGGTAATGAAACAAGGTAGAGTATAACTCCTCCAATAAACAGTGAGGAGGAACTTAATACCAATGGATTCAACCCTTTGCTCTTCACTGAAACTATGACATTACTTACCGAGAGTGCTGCATTGGCACCAAGCAGCATGGCTATTCCCAGTAACTCTATTGAAGTGCCAAAGTGGAATGCCTGACGCCCGGCACTGATAAGAATTACACCTGACAGGCCGGCAATTATTGTAAGTATCTTGTTCCTTGTAAGCTTATCTTCCGAATGCATCATTGATGCAACTATTGAAGTAACAAGTGGCTGGGAACCTACAATTACTGCACCCAATGCACCGGGTACAAGTGCCAGACCATGATAGAACAATGAGTAATTTATAAGTGTCTGCAGAACCGTGACCATAAGCACAACCTTCCAGTAATCCCTGATCATCTGAATATATACTGAAGGTTTTACAGTGAAAGGAAGAATTAAAAGTCCTGAAATAATAAAACGGATGCCGGCAAAGTGAAATGGCTTATCATACTGAAGGCCAATCTTTATGCCTGCATATGCAGTTGACCAGAGCAGACATGCAAATATGGCCCAGAAAATAGTGTTACCCTTACTATGCAATTGAAAAATATTTGATCTCAAATATCATAAAAAAAATGATTGATTAAAGAGTCAGGTCATCTCAAAATAAGGGCAATTGGTTTCAAACATAATATTTAATAGTTTTGTTTAC
>CALMJY010000097.1 GCA_937864815.1 uncultured Bacteroidota bacterium | reverse complement strand
ACAGAGATCACAAAGAAATAATAATCAAGGATTTATCTTTGTGTCCTCTGTGGAACCTCTGTGTACCCTGTGGTTAATATGGCTTTATTAATATCCAGAATCTTCAATCTGGTAACAATATCCACATTACGTCCTTTGCGCATGGCCCAAAAATTGAATAGAGGAAATCTATCTTATTACTGATGCAGATGAAAAATTACTGTTAATGGCATCATAAAGATATCCGGCTTCGGTGCTGACTGCAATTATGTAAACCGAATCTGCCAGTTCTCCGAGGTTAAAACTGAATGATGCTGACAGCGTTTCTCCCGGATTAATAATTGAAACTGAATCAGGAATATCAATCCTCCATCTTTCTTCTCTTTTTCCATTTATGAAAAAGTTTAAATAATAAGCAATCGGAAATTCACTGTGCTTAAAGCTTATCGGGTATTTATACGGATTGAAAATATCTATCTCAATATTGTTCAGCGATTTTTCATTGAAAACGTAATGTTCGTTTTTTAAAACAACACATTCCTTCTGAAGTGATTGAAAATCACTGCATACCTTCATGTATGCAGAGTCTCCGTTAAAGAAACGGTGTTTCGTAAAATTTTCCATGATGAATGTAGTAGGCCAGTGAGGCACATACAATACTTCTTTTCCATGTACTTTCTCTTCAAAATCCCAGATATCGTACTGAGTTCGTCTGTAGTTAAGGTTATCAAGGGAATGGGAAAATTTTCCGGTATAAAAAGTATAGACCGAAGCATCCTGGTACGAATTGGTAAACACAACCGGACGATCTCCTGCAATATCACCGATTTCTTTTACCTTTTTTTTGTAATCATGAAATTCATCCCTGAGAAATGAAACAGGGAGGAAATCAAAAATAAGCGCAGTCCTTACAGTGATCAGAAGAGGCAGCATTATCCACGCTACCCATTTGATTGTTTTTCCTGCAACAGGACTTATCTGAACTGACCTGAATACAAGCAATATTACCGGTATTGCCATCAATGATGTCCACTGAGGCTGCACACGGTATCTGAGGCTGGCCATCAGAAAAAATATCATAAAACCATAAAGGATAAAATACAGTGCCCTGTCGAATTTGTTTTCAGGCTTTCTTCTGATAGTAAGCCAAAGTACAAGAAGTAAAATTACCGGATTCTGTATGGCAAAGAGGTTGCCCAGGTATTCAGGAATATTTTCAGGATTAAGTCCTGACACTCTGTCTACCAGGTGGTATCTGAATGAGGGGAAATCATTGTCAAACTGCCAGTAAATATGTGGTATAAACAATAAAACACCCAGAATGGATGCAAAATAGAAACGTATGTTTTTAAGCAAAGCCGGATTAGAAAGAATCACAAAAATGATCAGAAGGGCAGCATGGTATTTACTGTACATCATTGCTGCCATTACAAAACCCATAAAAACTGAATTGCCCCATGAATCTTTATCAAGAAATTTTTTGTACGCAAGCATGAACAGAGCTGAAAAGAAAATCAGAGGAGAATCTGGTGTGGCGATGAATCCATAAATATGAAAGACCGGCAGGATGATTGCCAGTAGAATGAAATAATTCAGGTTTTCTTTCTTCTGGTCTGAACCGTCAAGAAGTTTCCGGAGAATTAATAAGGAAGCTGCCATGAGGATAACTGTCATCAGCCTTACTCCCATCTCATTATGAAAAAGCAGGTATCCTGCACCTGTCATCAAAGCTATCATTGGAGGATGGTCAAAATAACCCCATGCAGGGTATTGTGAATACATCCAGTAGTAGGCTTCGTCGTTATTCAGATCCGTGAAAGCGGATTGAAGGAGATTTATGACTATCCACCCGAAGAGAAACAGAAAGAAAATTTTTTCGGAATTTTTATTTAAGGATTTAAACATCTGAACAGTAATTTATTCTAGTCGATCTGA
>CALMJY010000096.1 GCA_937864815.1 uncultured Bacteroidota bacterium | reverse complement strand
TAATTCATTGTAATTCATTGTAATTCATTGTAATTCATTGTAATTCATTGTAATTCATTGTAATTTTATTCATTTAATTGTTTATAATGATAGTCATAAATGGCAGCCTGGAGCACCAAATGATTCTAAATAATGTATGACGGCTAGCAAAAAAATAACTATAAATTACAACATATCAAAATGACCTACCCAAAAGCCTTTTGCCTTTCGCCTTTCTTGCATACCTGACAATTACTTCTTACATTTAGCTTATTAACCACATAATCTGAAAACCTATGTTACAAAGCATTGAATTACCGGAAGAACTGAACATTTCACTTGGTTCTGAAAGCCGCGACTTCGCAGTTAAGGGAACCTTTGCTCAGCCTGTATTTGCATCAGTATCCGGTATTATTTTCGGAGCAGTATGGCTCGGATTTACATTTTTCATGATGTCTTTCTTTCTTGCTCCCGGTTTTATTGAAGGCGCCATACAATCTTTTAAATCACCCGATAGTTCAGGCGAAGGAGGCATGATGGGTTCCCTGTTTTTTATCGTCTTTTTTGGAATCTTTCTTACAGTTGGTTTTTGGGTTTTCTTTAAGGGCATCTTCTCTCTGTTCCGGCGCGGCGGATATTTTGTCGGAACTCCGACCAGGCTTGTCAATTTCCGAAGGGGCAGGCTGAGCTCGTCTGACTGGGAACAGTTTACCGGTAATATATCAGTAAGAGGTAATAACAAAAAAGGAAATATCACACTTGAAATGCGGACAGGTAAGATGATCAGCGGTAAGGGTGGTTCAAGATTTGTTCCGGATGTTATTTATATTCTGGGTATTGAAGGTGCTTTTGATATTGAACAGATCTGCCGGAAGAGAATAAAGGAGAACGACCCAACGCCATCATCCTGAAAGCAAACCATAAATTATGAGAATAGAAACTCCCCTGTTCTGCACAATAGTGGCTGCAACACTTTGCTCATGCAGTGTTGTTCATAAGAACTATAAAGATTCATTTGCAGATGGATATTACAGGAGCAGGATATTCAACGATGAGCAGTCAAAAGTATATGTTGCAAATAAGAATGATTCAATTCTTGTTTATTCTCTCACTAATGATAACCAGTTGAATTATAACCTCACGAAAGTAGTGACTTTTAATACGGAAGAACTTACAAATATGGCTTTGAATACCCTGGTATTTAAACATATGAGTGCCGATCTGGATTTTCTTACCGTCCTTACAAAGTACCGTTTTGCAACCGGCGATGTGCCGGGGCAGATGAATACTAACCTCAGTGGTGCTGCATTCATTGGACTGAGGAATGATATCTACCAGATGAAGTATCCACGGACACCTTTAAATACCTATCAGAGAAGAATTACTCATTATGGATTCTCATTGGGATTCTTTTCAGGTTTTGGAGGAACTCCTGTAAATCAATGGGTCACAAATTATAACGTCACATCTGAATATGACGGAGTGACCTGGATAAATGGTTTTGCCGGGATAATCGGTATCGACCGGACAAGTTTCGGACTCACGCTCGGATGGGACAATCTTCTTGACAGTAACAAGAAATACTGGATTTACCAGGGAAAGCCCTGGATCGGTCTTGCTATAACACTTAATTTAAATTAGAAATGAAATTCCTCTGAATAAATAATGAATAAACTCATCTCATTCTTATACTTATCGATAACGATAATTGGCTGTTCAGGGCCTGATTCTTATGAAGTTATAATCAGAAACGGGAATATTTATGACGGATCCGGTATGCCTCCTTTCAGAGGTGACATCGGGATAAGAGGCGATTCAATAGCCTTCATAGGCGATCTGGGTAAAGCCAGGAGTGTTTCCGAAATAGACGCAACAGGTTTGTCTGTTGCACCCGGTTTCATTAACATGCTTAGCTGGGCAAACGAATCTCTTATTGAGGATGGCCGTTCACAGGGAGATATAAGGCAGGGAGTAACTCTGGAGGTGCTTGGAGAGGGAGACTCGATGGGACCGCTGAACGATCAGATGAAGGAAGACCTGAAGAAAAGCCAGAGCGATATTAAATATGATATCGGCTGGACATCCCTTGGAGAATACCTTGATTATCTTGTAGGAAAAGGAGTTTCAACAAATGTGGCATCATTCATCGGTACTGCCACAGTTAGGATTTATACAATCGGCTATGATGACAGAGCCCCGACTTTCGTAGAACTCGATTCAATGAAACTTCTGGTGCGC
>CALMJY010000095.1 GCA_937864815.1 uncultured Bacteroidota bacterium | reverse complement strand
CTGCGAGCTGCGAAAATTCTTTATTTATCGTGAAAGGAGCTGTAATCAGAAGTCTCGAACGCCTCATATCCTCGTACAGATATTCAGCTATTGGATTAATAAATGTTTTTCTGAATTTGCCAGGATCAGAGAAAATATCCTGAATCAGTATATTCTCAATCTCATCTTTAAAGATAATCTCCATCCATTTAGCCATTTCATTATTTGTGATCTGACCGGCCATACTTATAATGTTTTTTCTTTTGCCTTTTACCTTTCGCCTTCGCTTTATGCCTCATAAATTAAAGTTAGGACTAAAATCATTACATGTCAAGTTTTCAACAGAAATTATCTATTGGTCATTCCTGATCTAATGATAGAAAAATCCCTCCGAAAATAATTTTGCTTGATGTTAATTAATTGAATAAATTTATACAAGAATATTGTTTTTCAGTTAGATGCATAGTTTATTTTAAGAGAATATCTGCTATTAACAGTAGAATATTTTCAATTTTGAAATTAGGCATGGGCAGACAGGATGGGATGTTATTGAGAATAAGCTTAAGATTGATTTTCAGTAGTGTTACATTAAAATATTGATCCATGTTACAATTCTTTTCCGCCAGCACCAGCGTAGTTGACTCAAAGAGGGCTATGGCTGATTGTCTTGAAAGTGCCCTGGGGGGCGAACAATCACTCGATTGTGATCTTCTGATATTCTATACCGGGATGGGACATAATTTCCGTGACCTGCTTAGTGAAGCGCACAGACTTTCACCTGGTGCACAGATTGTTGGTTCAACCTGTGCCGGTGTAATTGGAAAAGAAGGACCTAATGAATCCCTGAGAGCCCTCGGGATTATGGCAATAAAAGGACCAAGAAATGAATTTGCGGTTACCGGATTAAATTCAGTAAATCAACAGGAGCCATTTGAATGTGGTTTTCAGATGGCCAAAGATCTAAAATCGAAGCTTCCGGAATGCAACATAATTCTCTTTCATCCTCTTACAGGTCTTTATCGTGCGAATAAGTCCATTGAAGGAATTGAATCGATATTTGGCCCTGATATACCTGTCATAGGTGGAGCTTCAATTGATAATATGAAACTGATAAGTTGTTTTCAGTTCCTGGGTGACCAGATATTTGAAGAGGGTGCAGTGATGATTGGTCTTGCCGATCCGACCCTGGAGCTTATTTGTCAGGCTAACCATGGTCAGACATCAATCGGAGATCCTTTTATCGTTACACGGGTTGAGAATAATATGATCATCGAGCTTAACGGGAAATCACCCTGGAAAGTGTGGACTGAAAGACTTGGTATGCCTGTCACCAGCAAATCGGCTGATATTTTATTATTTTCACCTCTTGCAGTAAAGCTTCCGGAAGAATACAGGGAAGAATACGGTACAAATGATCTGGTTATAGGTACTGCAAACAACGGTGATGGCACTCTTTTTAGTTCTCACGAAATAAAGGAGGGAGACTCCCTGTGGCTTACCAAACGAAATGAAAACACTATCTATGAAAGTGTCGACCGACAGATGGTAGTTATCCTTGATCGCTGCATGGGAAGAAAACCTGTTGCGGTTTTTCATGCTGACTGTGCAGCCAGAGGAAAGCTTATGTTCAACCGTATAATTAAGGAGGAGATAACCGGAAACATGCAATTTCCATTGTGCAAAGGAGAACCAATCCCCTGGCTTGGAATGTATGGAGGCGGAGAGTATACTCCTCTGAAGGGAAAAAATATGTTGCATTTCTTTACAACTTCACTATATGTGCTTGTCCGGCGTACACCCAAAATAATAAAGGAGGACGAAAGAATAATTCCGGAAATGGTAAAAACATCAAAACTGTTTGAAAAGACTTTCATAAATAATATCCCTCTCTGTCTCTTATACACATCTGACGCTGCCGACGAAGAGGATAGT
>CALMJY010000094.1 GCA_937864815.1 uncultured Bacteroidota bacterium | reverse complement strand
GCATATAATAACACTGTAGGATATAATCCCCTCGAAAGGAATAGCCCCATTGCCACAGCATTCACCAGCATCCACAGATACCAGTGTTCGATGATCTTTCTTGCAAGCATCCATGTGGCAATGATCGATAGTGATGTTATAAAAGAATCCCAGCCGGGGACAGGGGAATCGGTAAGATTATCGAGTATAAACCACATTCCAGCATATAAAAATATGAAAGTTAGAAGAAGAATAATCCCGGTTTTTATCTGAATATGAGAGACTAATAATATATTATTCCTTTTAAAAAAAACATCCCCCTGGCCCCCTTCAAAGGGGGAATCAGTAAGTTGATTCTCCTGTCCCCCATGCTGAGGCGCGACTGGCTCTTCAAATGGGGAATCAACACCGGGAATCTCCCTCTCTCCACCTCTCCCCTTCAGGTTTTCACCCCCTGTGCCCTGAGCCCTAGGCCCTGAGCCCTTTACCCACCAGTACCACCCGATTACGCTTATAATAAGATAATATCCCTGCAGACCCATATCTGCATAGAGCTTTCCTGTAAAAAACACCCATATGTATACTGCGGAAGTTACTATCCCAACAGGCCATAACCATAAACTCTGACGGATCTCGAGAAATACATATATTATTCCGGTGACAGCGCCGAAGATCTCAATGTAATTATTTATGACCCAATCCCTTACCTCCATTACATATAACTGATTATTAAAATCTTACCAGGATCCTGGTCATAAAATTCGTACCTGCCTGCGGAAAATAATATGACCAGCTTTTCTCAACACCATCCTCATACCAGTTGCCTCCGTAGGCATTATTTTCATATTTCTCATTCAGAATATTATTTACAAGCAACTGTATTTCAACTTTATCAGTATGCCTGATCTCTGGCGAAAAATCAATCCTGACATTATTGACAAAATATGGATCTATCATTCTTTCGGGATTCATTGTATTGTCAAAATACTGCTGTCCTACATATTTACTTACCAGGTTAATATCCAGCCCTTTAAACAGATTAAAAGTGAACTCACTTGTAAATATTTTTGTGGGTGAATACGCTATATCGACAGTGCCAAGATTTTTGCTGTTATATGAGTATGACCAGTCGGATGTATTATAATCGGTGTAATACTCTACATAATCGGGTATTTTATTTCTGCTCAGAGTCATATTACCTGTCCAGTCAATATGGTCTGTTAACCTTGCTCCGGCGCTCAGCTCAATCCCGATTCTGTAACTTCTGTCTACATTTGTCATTATAGGGTAGCCAACATCACTCAGTTCACCTGTCGGAACAAGCTGATCGCGGTAAATCATACCATAAAGGTTGGCAGAGATTGTAATTCGATCTTTCCGGAGTTTATAACCAAGTTCAGAGTCGTAGAGTGTTTCAGGTTTTGGTGTGGCATCAGGATCGCCTGAAGCTTCCTTGAAGTCGGACCTTGTTGGCTCACGATTGGCAACTGAAAATGACAGGTAAGCATCCTGACCCGGAGAAATTGAATGATACAGTCCGGCTTTGGGATTGAAGAATCCGAACCTGTGCTTCTGAGAGATATCCTTAAGGTCATCATCAATACCTGACAAAGTGTAGCTGATCCATCTGTACTGGATATCCCCGAAAATATTTGTATTATCGGTCAAAGAATAATTTACTTTGCCGTAAAGGTTTACCTCCTGTTTTTTTGAGTCATTGAAATACCACTGGTAGTCCTTTTCTGCAGAACCTGAATTTCTCATCCATATCACCTTTCCGAAGTGATCACCCCTGTAATGGTTAATGCCCAAACCGGCTACTGCTTCCACTCTATTCTTCTGGTATTTAAGTGTATAAACAGACCCATAAAAATGGTTCGACATCCATTTCTGCCTTATCATATCGGTAGATGTTATCAGCGAATCTCCGGTTGCCACAGGTTCCAGACCATAATCCGCATAGGACTGATCCTCCCTGAACTCCTCATAATAACCTTTTCCCCTGGTATAATGATATGCAGAGCTTAATATGAAATTGTCACCTAACTGACCGGTGTAGATAAAGTGATAATGATCCTGGCGGTAATTATCACTTTCATTTTCATAGTATCGTTTTATTCCGGACTCGTCTGTATATTCACCTGCAGGGTTATAACGCCTGTCAGTCGCCAGAGAATCTTTGGGTACTCCCCACCAGCCGATACCGGTATATTCATCGCCCAGAATGGCATTGACCTTCAGAATTGATTTCTTCATCCTGAAAAGGCCGTTTATGAAAGCCGACCTGTGGGCTGAACCTGTCCTCTTAATATATCCGTCACTTCTGATATCAGAAAGGCGCATCTGAAGGGCAAATTTCTCCCCCAACAGTCCTGTACCTGCGGCCACTGAGTTTTTGAATGTATTGAAGGAGCCGGCTGACGAGCTTATTTCTGCGTATGGTTCATTACCGGGATTAGCTGTCTCGAGGCTTATTGTCGCACCGAAAGCACCTGACCCGTTTGATGAGGTTCCTGCACCACGCTGTATCTGTATATTATCGACAGAGGAAGCAATATCAGGCAGGTCAACCCAGAACACCTGCTGCGATTCTGCATCATTAAGCGGAATTCCGTCAAGGGTGACATTTATCCTGTTGCCGTCAGTTCCCCTTATCCTCATTCCGGTGTATCCGACACCATTTCCTGCCTCCGATGTTTCAACAAACGACGGAGTAAGGCTCAGCAGGTAAGGCATATCATAACCTGTGTTTTGTTTCTTCAGCATTTCACTGTTTACCGAAGAATGTGCTATGGGAGAATATCTGCCTGCCCTGATCGCACTGATCATAACCTCCTCAGTAACAAATGGCTTGGCTGCCAGGGTAACATCAATTGTAACAGTCCCGTCAATATTCACTTCTCTGCTAACCGGTTCGTAGCCAATGAATGTAAAGACAACAGTAAATTCTCCGCTCTTAATTCCGGGAATAATATAATTACCATCGCTGTCAGTCTGGGTTCCCAGGATGGTGTTTTTGATAGTAACAGTTGTTCCGGCCAATCCTTTTCCCTCAGCATCAGTCACTTTCCCTTTTAAGACTGACAAATCCTGAAAAGCTTCTGCCTCTGAAACTGACAGACAGATCAGCAGCAAAATCAGGAAAATTGTATCTCTCATCTGCATAAAATCTGAGTTTTCAATCCTTGCAGACCGGGTTCCTGAACAGTGCTGATTTAAATGATACTCTTTCTTCCCTCCGCCGGCATTACCCGGATCAGGTATAAGGGTATGATCTCAGCCCGTAGTATTAAGGCACCCCATCTGTTGATCATGCAAAGATAGCTCATTTCTGTGGATTTTACCACTATAGTCCGATAAAAAGCAGGAGATTCTTCGCTTCGCTCAGAATGACAGTCACTTATTTTGTTCAGATGGAGGAGGAGGTGGTTGGCGGCTGTGCCGCCAACCACCTCTTCCCAAAAATTACAATTACCTGTCATTCTGAGCGAAACGAAGTGTAGCGAAGAATCTCAAACATATTTCACATATTATCCTTTTAATTCTGATATTTTACAATAAATAGGCTATTTTTGCGCCGTTTTTAACACTCCTGATACTGTTCAGGAGCTTATTTTTTATTAATTTTGCGTTCTATTTGAAAATACATGAAAAAGCTGCTTGACAAGCTTAACTACAAAGATCAGCCCAGAATAGCATTGATTAACGCTGATCCGGTGTTACTTGATTTATTGTCCTCTGGTCTGGAAGATGTAATAATTGATAATGAGATCGATCCCCGCTGCCCGTATAGTTTTATACTGATATTTGTCAAAAACATCTCAGAAGTTGATTCGGTAACACCTGTCATTATTCATAATCTTACTGCAGACGGAGTTCTGTGGTTCTGTTATCCGAAAAAATCATCGAAAAATTATAAATCCGATCTGAACCGCGACCACGGTTGGAATGCACTTAATGACGCAGGATTCTACGGGATCAGAATGGTATCAATAGATGATGACTGGTCAGCGCTCCGATTCAGGCATACAAAGTATATCAAATCACAAAGCAACAGATACCCTAAAGGTAACTGAAAATATAAAAGTCAATCAGGATGGCAATAAGGATAGTTGCAATTGTTGTAGCGCTTGCTGCGCTGGGAATGGTACTCTGGCTTATTTTTGGTAAAGGTCAGAAGTCGTGGGATGAGATGTCGGATAATGAACAGAAACGCAAAAAGACTCTTGTCACCGGTGGAATACTGGTATTCCTTGCCGGTTTATTTGCTGCATTATTTATGGGTAAAAAGAAATAAAATTCTTCTCATTGATACTCACCACCACTATTGAAACTGAGCTCGGTACCATGTCACAGGGTCATTGGCTCAGATGGCTCACTCACTGGCTACGGAGGCGGTCTGAAGAGGAAAAAATGGCTTCTTGATCATGAAAAACGGCATTCTGGTCAGGCTTTTGATCAGTTATTATTCTGAAAACAAAACACATACTCAAATGAAAAAACTCTTTCATTACAAAAACATCCGGATTATATTCATTCTTTCAACAGTTGTACTTCTCAGCGGATGTGCAGATAAAGAATCTGTTGAGGCATGCCTCACCGGACATCAGTATGGTTTCTTCGGTGGATTATGGCATGGTTTTATTGCCCCCTTCGATTTCATCGGAATGCTCTTCTCTGAGGACATTACAATGTATGCCCAGAATAACAATGGCGGATTATATGCTCTGGGATTTCTCCTGGGAAGCGGCGGATGGGGATTCTTCGGCAGCAAGGGAGCAAGCAGGGTAAGAACCGGAAAATTTCACTTTAAATCTGACAGGTTCGATAAGGCTGAAATAGTGGAGTGAATCTACATTTCCTGATAATTTAGCTGATTAAAAAATCATATTATTAAATCCACCCCTAAATCCCCCAGGGGGGACTTCTCTAAATCCGATAATTTTTAAAGCCCCCCTTGGGGGGTTTGGGGGTAAAAATGAACTTATCCAACAGAATTAAGTGGAAAAATGAAAAAAAATTCTCCCTTTGTAAACTTTTAAAGAAAAAATTTGTTTCTTTGAAATCTGAATCAACAGAAATGGTGAATACAAATAAATATTGGTGGTGGCGTATCTTACCGGTAAAACCCTGGAGGTGAGATAGCACATTGATATTTATCAAAAATATTATAAGGCCTGTCGGACTCCCGGCAGGTCTTTTTGTTTAAAAACCATTGACATTATATTAATAAAATGACAGAAACAAAGATTACAACCAGCACACACGCCCTTCCTCCAGGTATGGCTGACCTGATCACCCCGGTGTCAATCTACCTCAGGCTGCGTGATAAATTTCCGAATACAATTCTGCTGGAAAGCTCTGATTACCATGGCAATAATAACAGCATGAGCTATATATGCTTTGATGTAATTTCAGTTTTCAGGGTTGAAGATTATACCATTGATATCACGTATTCAACAGGATTGAAAGAAAAAATTCCCATTAATGGTAAAAATACCCTTCCTGAAACTTTTAACAGATTTCTGAAGTCATTCACTGTGAAAGTATCTCCTGAATCTCAGACTCTGCCTGTAAACGGATTATTCGGCTATACAACCTATGATTCTGTAAAATACTTTGAGGAAATAAAATTCAGGGAAGCCGGTAAAATAAAGTACCAGATTCCTGATATATATTACTCACTCTATAAATACATTATAGCCATAAACCATTTTAATAACAGGATGTATCTTGTTGAAAATCTCCCGGAACGTGATACAAGCCGGCTGGAAGAAGTAAAAAGCCTTCTCAGGAACAGGAGCCTTGGATCATTCAGGTTCAGTCCGGTTGACAAGGAAGAATCAAATATCTCGGATAATGAATATATGAATATGGTTAAAGAAGGAAAGAGACACTGCCACCTTGGGAATGTTTTCCAGATTGTCCTTTCCCGGCAATTCAGCCAGCATTTTACAGGCGATGAATTCAATGTTTACAGGGCGCTGAGGAATATCAATCCTTCTCCTTATCTCTTCTATTTCGACTATGGAGGATACAAGCTGTTCGGATCATCACCTGAAGCCCAGCTTGTTATTGATAAGGGAGTTGCCAGGATCAATCCTATTGCAGGTACTTTCAAAAGGACCGGGGATGATGAAGAGGACCGGCAGCTTGCAATTGACCTGGCTAACGACAAGAAGGAAAATGCTGAACATGTGATGCTTGTTGATCTTGCAAGAAATGACCTCAGCAGGAATTCGGGCAATGTCACCCTGAAAACTTTCAGGGAGGTTCAGTTCTATTCTCATGTGATTCACCTTGTCTCTGAAGTTACAGGCAAACTTACGCCCGGGTTCAATCCGGTTAAGATATATGGGGATTCGTTTCCTGCCGGGACCCTCTCTGGTGCACCAAAATTCAAGGCGATGGAACTCATTGATGAAATAGAGAATCAGAAAAGGGGATTTTACGGCGGAGCCATCGGATATATAGGTTTCAACGGTGATATAAATCATGCTATCACCATAAGGTCGTTCCTGAGCAGGAACAACACCTTATATTACCAGGCCGGAGCCGGAATAGTGGCTGCTTCTGTTGAAGAGAATGAACTGAAGGAAGTTAACAACAAACTTGGAGCTCTTAAAGCTGCAATAGCGTCAGCATCAGAGATATAAAACAAAAGGAGGAAATATGAAAATTGTGGTAATTGATAATTACGATTCATTCACTTACAATCTGGTACATATCCTGGAAGAGCTTACCGGATCTAAAGTTGATGTTTTCCGGAATGATGAGATATCGCTGAAAGATATTGCCGTTTATGATAAGATACTGATCTCTCCCGGTCCTGGTGTTCCTGATGAGGCCGGAATTACCAAGGAGGTCATAAGTCATTACGGCACTTTAAAAAGCATACTTGGAGTATGTCTTGGTTGCCAGGCTATTGCGGAAGTATACGGAGGCAGCCTTATCAATCTTGAAAACGTGTACCATGGTGTTGATACTGATATAATTATTACATGTGAGGATGAGGAAATCTTCGCGGGTATCCCAAAAAGATTCAGGGCAGGCAGATACCATTCCTGGGTGGTGAATGAAACAGGACTTCCCGGTGATCTGAAAATAACGGCAAAAGATGATGAAGGCAGCATAATGGCAATATCACATGCAAAGTTTAATGTGAAGGGCGTTCAGTTTCATCCGGAATCGGTAATGACAGGTCCGGGAAAACAAATCATCAGCAACTGGTTGAATATATGAATCCCTGTTTAATAATATTGTTTAAATAATGAAGGAAATACTGCAAAAACTAACCTCACACCTGCCACTTGAAAGAGAAGAAGCCAGAGGTATTCTGAAAAAAATAGCAGGCGGAGAATACAATAACTCCCAAGTCTCAGCATTTATGACAGTTTTCATGATGCGGATGATAACAGTCAATGAGCTTGCCGGATTCAGGGATGCGCTCCTGGATCTTTGCCTTGCTACCGATTTATCCGAATTTGATGCTATTGATCTGTGCGGGACAGGGGGAGATGGGAAAAACACATTCAATATTTCAACTCTTGCATCATTTGTTGTGGCAGGAACCGGAGGCAAGGTTACAAAGCATGGAAATTACGGAGTTTCATCTTCATGCGGATCGAGCAATGTGATGGAGAGCCTGGGCTATAAATTCACAAGTGACAGGGATATATTGAGAAATCAGCTCGATAAAGCCAATATATGTTTCCTTCATGCCCCGCTTTTTCATCCTGCCATGAAAACAGTTGCTCCCATACGGAGGGAACTTGGTGTAAAAACATTTTTCAACATGCTTGGACCTATGGTAAATCCGGCTTTTCCAAAAAACCAGATGATCGGGGTATGGAACCTTGAAACTGCAAGGCTTTACAACTATATTTACCAGAAAACCGACAAAAACTTCACAATACTTTACTCCCTGGACGGCTATGACGAAATTTCTCTTACCAATGAGTTTAAGCTGATTTCAAACAATGAAGAAGAGCTTCTGTCTCCTGAAAAAACAGGGTTTCCGACCCTGGCACCCGGTGATATTAAAGGGGGTGAAAATGTTGAGCAGTCTGTAAAAATCTTCATGAACATACTGGAAGGCAAAGGGACCTCAGCTCAGAATTCGGTTGTGATTGTTAATGCAGCAGTGGCTCTGACAAAAATCAATAAGGGCAAAAATCTTGCTGATTGTATTTCTCTGGCTGAAGAATCTCTGATTTCCGGTAAGGCACTGAATATTTTAAAAAAGCTTCTTGAACTGGGATAAGATGAATATACTTGACAGAATTGTTGCTGCAAAAAGGACAGAAAATGAGGTAAGGAAAAATAACTGTCCTGTTCACGAACTTGAAAGATCTGCTCATTTTGATAAACCGGTTCTTTCTTTCTTTGACTCTCTTATTAAAAAGGAGCCATCAGTTATTGCCGAGTTTAAAAGGAAATCTCCCTCAAAAGGTATTATCAACAATAAGGCTGAAGTTGAGCAGGTGGCATCAGGTTACTACAGTGCAGGTGTTTCTGCTATGTCGGTCCTGACAGATAGCGGTTTTTTCGGGGGATCAGAGGATGATCTCGGGAAGGTTGCGAAACTGTCTTTGCTGCCCTTATTACGTAAAGAGTTCATTATTGATGAGTACCAGGTAATTGAATCAAAAGCAATTGGTGCATCAGCCATTTTGCTTATAGGTGCCATCCTCAGTAAGTCTGAATCAAAGAAACTATCGTCTCTGGCAAAAAACATCGGGTTGGAAGTGCTGTTTGAAATACATGATGAGAGCGATCTTGAAAAAATGGACACTGAGGTCAGGATAGCCGGAGTCAACAACCGTGACCTTAAATCCTTTGATATCAATATGGATAATTCCCTCAGACTGCTCAATATGATTCCGCATGAGTGTCTGAAAGTTGCAGAAAGCGGATTCCGGACTGTAAAAGATGTAATTGAAATGTATTCGCATGGTTACGATGCTTTCCTGATAGGTGAACGATTCATGAGGTCGGAGAATCCTTCAGAAAGTGCCGCTGAGTTTATGAAGGATCTGAAATCACATATGCTATGAATATCAAAATAAAGATATGCGGGATGCTGGAGAAGGAAAATATCAGACAGGTGGCTGAACTGAATCCTGATATGCTTGGCTTTATCTTTTATCCTTCATCACCCCGTTATGCTGGAAATACTGATCCTGCTATCTTAAATGATATTCCTCAGGGAATCATTAAAACAGGGGTATTTGTGAATTCGTCTTTTGATCAGATAACCGGGACTGTATCAAAATACTCCCTAGACATGGTTCAGCTTCATGGAAAAGAAACTCCTGAGTTTTGCCTCCGGATAAAAGAAACCGGCATTCCGGTAATAAAAGCATTTGGGCCGGCAGATGATTTCGATTTCAATGAATGCAGTAAGTATATTTCAAGTACGGATTATTTTCTTTTTGATACATTGGTCAGCGGATATGGCGGATCGGGGAGAAAATTCGACTGGAAAGTGCTTGACCAGTATACTTTTCAGCATCCCTTTATACTCAGCGGTGGAATAGGTCCGGGTGATACTGAAAGTATTGCTTTGATAAAAAACAGTGAATTACGGGGAGTGGATATCAACAGTCGTTTTGAAATTAAACCCGGAGAAAAGGATGTTACGCTTCTAAGGGATTTCATATCAGAACTCAGACATAAAGCAAATCACTATGAATAAGACATTTATATCAGATTCAAGAGGGTATTACGGGCAGTATGGAGGAGCCTTCATACCTGAAATGCTCAGGGAAAATGTTGAATCGCTGAGACAGGTATATTATAATATTATTGGATCAGAAGAGTTCATAACAGAATTTAAAATGCTGCTGGGCGACTACGCCGGTAGACCTTCTCCTTTATTTCATGCCAGACGTTTGAGTGAAAAGTATGGCGCAAAGATCTATCTCAAACGTGAGGATCTTAATCACACCGGTTCCCATAAAATAAACAATACAATCGGTCAGATCCTGCTTGCAAAAAAAATGGGGAAAACAAGAATAATTGCAGAGACTGGTGCCGGGCAGCATGGTGTTGCAACAGCAACCGTATGTGCCCTGATGGGTCTGGAGTGTGTTGTATATATGGGTGAACTTGATATGGCACGACAGGAACCAAATGTAAAAAGGATGGAGATGCTGGGAGCCACCGTGGTTCCTGCAACATGTGGAAACAAGACGCTGAAAGATGCCACCAATGAAGCATTGCGCGACTGGATCTGCAATCCTGAAGACACATTTTATATAATAGGATCTGTAGTCGGACCGCATCCCTATCCCGACCTGGTATCAAAATTCCAGTCAGTAATAAGTGAGGAACTACTTACTCAGTTATCTGCCAAAGAGGGAACTGAGGATCCTGATTACATAATTGCCTGCGTGGGAGGAGGAAGCAATGCGGCCGGAATATTCTATAAATACATTGACAGAAAAAATGTAAAACTGATCGGAGTTGAAGCAGCCGGAAAAGGAGTTGATACAGGTGAAACTGCGGCAACAATATCAGTAGGTGAACCGGGAATTATACATGGAAGCAAGACACTTCTAATGCAGAATGATGACGGACAGATAACAGAGCCATACTCTATCTCTGCCGGGCTGGACTACCCCGGTGTAGGACCATTGCACGCCTGGCTGGCTGATACAGGCAGATGCACCTATTTGAATGTCACTGACAAAGAAGCCCTGATTGCAGCTTACGAGCTTACCAGGCTTGAGGGCATTATTCCGGCCCTTGAATCTGCTCATGCCATTGCTGTACTGGGAAAGCTGGAATTAAAACCTGCCGATATTGTAGTTATAAACATATCAGGCAGAGGAGACAAGGATATGCAGACATACATCAATGCAAAAGGTTCACTTATCTGAATCTGTCACTACAAATATTCTAATAAAACTAACAGCTAATGAATCGCATTAACAGACTTTTCAGACAAAAAGAGAAAAATATTCTTTCAATATACTTTACTGCAGGCTATCCGGGTCTTAATGATACCATGGAGATAATAACCTGCCTTGACAAAGCAGGTGTTGATATGATTGAGATCGGAATGCCGTTTTCCGATCCGGTTGCAGACGGACCTGTGATTCAGGGCAGCAGTGAAAAAGCTCTTAAAAACGGGATGACACTCAGTTTACTCTTCAATCAACTGAAAGAAGTAAGAAAAAGAACGGATATTCCCCTGCTCCTGATGGGATACTTTAATCCCATTTTCAAATACGGTGTCGAAAAGGTCCTTGAAACATGCAATAAAACAGGAATAGATGGTACCATTATTCCAGACCTTCCTGTTGAGGAATATACAGATCAGTATGAAAAATTATTTACTGCGAATGGTATTATTAACACATTCCTGATTACTCCGCAGAGCAGTGAAACCAGGATAAGATACCTGGATTCGATTTCCAAAGGATTTTTATACGTGGTCTCAACCTCTGCAACTACCGGAATTAAAAAGAGTTTTGAATCTTCGCATCTGGAATATTTCAGTAAGCTAAATGAAATGGGGCTCAGATCACCAAGACTTACAGGATTCGGAATTTCCGGTAAAGGGACCTTCGACCAGGCATGCCTGTACTCTGAAGGAGCAATTATTGGCAGCGCGTTTGTCAGGGTGCTTGAAGATAAGGGATCACTTCATGAAAATATCAGGAAGTTTATAAATACCTTCAGATAGTCAGATATAAGAGACGTTTTAAATTAAGTCATTACTCTTTACCATACTTTCAGTTTCACAGCTCCGCTGCCGGGATTCTCAATCGGGCCTGCCGATGGTGATGACTCAGACCTTTTTTTCCCAAGGAAGTCAGTATCCATTTTGATTGGTGTTCCATCCGGATTTTCGAAGCCTTCCTTGGGCATTTTTGACTTGCCAAGCAGTGCTGTAGTTACCAGAACAGTCCTGGCATCTGTTGTTTTACCATCAAGGGTATATGTAAGAAATACATTATCACCCTCTTCAGTTATTTCCACAGAAGGTTTGAAATTCTGATTCCTGCAGGAATTCTTCTCATCCTTAAAGGGTACTGCCATGTTATAGTGAACATTGCCGGCAGCCCACATCGGGAGAACTGCTGTATTGAATCCCTCCAGACCATATTTATAGAGAGGGTCTCTTTTTGTCGGCATGGGTCCAATACCAAGGAAGATATTGTTATAGAATCTGTAATCACCTGAAAATATTGTTGATATCCCTGCAACTTCAGTTGAATGAGGAAGATGGTAAGGAGTATACCTGTTTGGTTCAGGCCACATGCGTATCATCCCTGCAATAATATTGTGAACCACAGCTCCGCCCTGGCTTTGTGTGATTATTGCCACATCGGAAAGGAACAGATTATTGTCAACGAGTGTGGGTCCGTGGTTAACCTCCATGAAGAGGTCTTCAAGGTCATTCCTGTACATAAGGTTTCCTAAAACCCTTGTTCCCTGTGCCATCCAGTCGAGCCATATGCCGCGTCCTGTATCATGTATGCGATTGTGTATGATCCTTGTATCGATAGCTGCATGGAACTTTATGCCGCCAATCTCGGCTCCGCGGAACTGCCTCTTTGCCCAGATGTGATGAATATGATTGTTCTCTATTAAGCTGAATGCACAGCCCATACTGCCGCACATTCCCGTCTGTTCACAATTATAGATCTCATTGTTCCGGACGATATGTGAACCGATATTTTCCCTGCTCCAGCCATTTCTCAGTGTCCTGAATGTTGTTTCAATATAATGCAGTGAACCATCAATGCTCATGTCGGACAGCCATACATTATGTCCGGTTCCCCTCTCCTTTCCGAGAGTGATACCTGAGCATTTTGAATCACTTATAATATTGTTTTCAATAATCCATCCTTTGTTCCAGTGAGTTGAGATCATGCCAATCTGCTCGGCTGTTGGAGCGCCCCATTGCGTTGCTGCCTGGCAGATATGAAACCCTTTTATTGTTAAATAATTAACACCGGGTTTTTCAGGATAAAAAACTGTCTTCCTGGTTGTTATCTCAACAAGCTCCTTGTTCGGATTGAATTTGTGGAAGTTTGCCCAGATGTATGTATTTGAAGCATCGCTTTCACAATACCATGTATAGGTAGAACCTTCTTTGTCAAGAGTTCCTTCAAAAGGAACAGGGTTAGTGACTTTTTCAAGTTTTTCTTTTTCATATAGAGATTTACCATTAAGGAAAACCTCACCTGTATGATGCATTCTTCCCCTGCCATCGAACCAGTCACCATATATGGAATCCTGGTAAGGGTTATAATCACCGAAGAAAGAATTCGGAATTGTTACCTTCCAAACCTCGCTGCCTTTTTCCTTTTTCCATCCGGTGATAATTTCCGATCCTTTAATGAATACCTTTTCACCAGCAGCTGCCTGGTAAATAATTCTTTTTGAATCGCTCTCGCCTCCCCTGGCCGGATTGATCCACTCGCGATATGTTCCTGCATGTACAGTAATTATATCGCCTGGCCTTGCAAGTTGTGCTGCATGGTTTATTGTTTTAAACGGGGCAGCAGCAGAACCGTCATTATTGTTATTTCCATTGACAGAAACATGGTATTCAGTAGCATTAGACACATTTGTTGAAAGGATAAATACTCCGAGTATAAAACAAATTACATTTTTCATGAGGATATATATTATTTCAATTTTACTTTTATTCTTTGTGAATCTTTGTGTCCTGGTGTCTTTGTGGCCATTTTTTTTTGCCACCAGGGCACTAAGACACTAAGTTGCACCAGGTTATACGGACCAACTAATTAAATTTTAAAGTTTCTGATGCTTTTAATGTTTCCGAAAGGAGTATTGACCAGTGTAACTTCGATCGTATAGTTACCTGGTTCGTTTAAAGGATCCATTGTAAAAGAAGGCTCGCTTTTCCCGTATTGTTTTACAAGGATGCTCAGCTGCTTTTGCTGAACAGGCTTATCCTCCTTAAGCAGACTGAAGCTGACCATTCCTGACCAATCCTTCTCAAGGTCATTAATAACAATTACCGGTATTTTCGTTTTGGATCCTTTTTTGACTGTTTCATCCCAGAAATCAATCATAAGGCCAACCGGGGAGAATGAATCCCTTACATACTTATAAAACTGAGGTTCCCAGACAAGGTTTGTTACATCTAGCCAGTTATCACAAGTTTGTCCATCGGGTCGGTCATACCCCAATGCAGTAAAATGAAGGACTCCTGCCACCTGCCTGTGACAGCGCCAGAATTCGGTTTCAGCAGCAGTATATTTTGCATAGAGTTCCCAGCGTTGTTCTGCAGTGGAATTTTTGCCCAGAAGATTATCATACAGTTTAGCAGTAAGGGTGGTTGTAGCACCATTGCGGTTAAGCCACAACCAGCCATATTCATTAATAATTACGGGGTAGGTCTCAGGATTTTTATGATGATTACCCTCAGGTACAATACTGGCCTTAGTCATATCCTTAAACTTAAAATCAGCATTCTGGTAATGATAGGGATGCGATTCATAAATATCATTTGGTGCCCTGTTGGTACTATAACTGTTATCCCAGCTTCTTCCTGAAAGGTCAAGAGATCTTACCTTTGCAATTGCAGAATCGATTGATGGTTCTGTCAGAAGTGTTTCGTTGTTTGAATCCCAGATAACAACACTGGGATGGTTCCATCTTTCCTGCATCCACTCCCTGAATTCAACAGCAAGATTTTCAGCATCAATCTTTTTGATCCAGGTATTCCACTCCGGAGCTCCGTACCAGATAGGAAACTCGTCCTGTATCATGAAACCTTCCTCATCGGCAATGTTATACCACTCTTCAGGAGGGAATCCTATACAATTACGGTATGAATTCCAGAACATATCCTCCCTGAATTTCTTATGCATCTGTCTTACCCACTGATAGTTCCATGGCAGATTTTTGCACAGTGAGTCTTCGAAAAAGCGGTAAAGAGTAATATTTGTTCCTCTCAGGAAAAAAGGTTTTCCGTTCAGTTCCGCCATGCGTGTTTCGGGATTAAACCTGAGTTCACGCATACCGAACCGTGTAATGTAACTGTCAGATGAAGTATTAACTTCAAGATTATACAGGAAAGGATTATCCGGAGACCAGAATGTGCAATTAGCTATCGGGATTGAAATATCCACGATTTTTTCAGCATTTTTACTGAATTCAAGATTTTCTGTTTTGTATTCACCTGCAACTAAACCACTTTTTGATTCTTTCACAATGAAAGTGACTTCTGAATTTTTAGCTTCTCCCGGGTTATTAAGTAAAACCTGAACCCTGGCCTGCATGTTTTTTATATCAGGAGCAACCTGTACATTTTTAATAAAAGGTGTTCCGCTGAGGATCAGATCAACATTGTCAAAAATCCCTGATATATACCTTTGCTTTTCATAGTCAAAACCGTCAGGAACATCCTGAGGCAGGGAATTTCTGCACGAACCGACGGCAATTACAAGTTCATTATCCCCATTATGAAGGAAATTTTTCAGATCAAAATATCCGGGGGTAAAGCTTGGCAGATGCTCTCCTGCAAAAGTTCCGTTAACATAAACTTTGGTTCCGAACATTGCTTTGCCAACCTTCAGAATCGCTATCTCTGGGATATCCTCTGAGATAGTAATTGTCCTTCTGTACCAGTAGGCATCTCTGAGGCTGTCCTGCTGATGATAGAACAGATCAGGGTTCTTGTCAATCACAGTTCTGTCCGGAACTGGAGGAGCAGCATTTTCGAAGGGAGGGTCAGCAAGAGTAACAAGACCAGGAACAGCAATAGTGTGATTATATACCGGTGGCATTATATCTTTCTTGCCCTCTGCAATCTGCCAGATGCCATTCAGGGAAATGGTTTCCCTTTCACCTGTTCTGCCTGTACATCCGGAGAGAATTATATAAACTGAAATTAAAACTGAAAGGAGGATGTTATTCTTCATTTTATCGGTTTATTAGAAGTTGTAAATAAAGATAAATAATTCTGCTTCAATATTCAGTCAGTTTATCCCAAACTTACATATATAACCTACGGTACTGACTATTTTCCTGCCTGTTCTCTTTTTCTATCAGGATCATATCATCCTTTTTAAGAGATAAAGTAATTACGCCATCGATAACAGCAGCAACTCCTATCTCTTTTACTCCCAGGTCAGTAACCCTGTAAAGTTTTACAGTAGTGGCACCTGACCAGTCATCGGGCAGTACCCATTTTCTGTTTTTATAGCCGTTCATGCTGTAACTCACAATGGTGTTGGTGCCCATCCACAATGCGGGAATAAAAAGATTGTCATTTTCAAGAATCAGCATCTCTCCCCGGGTAATCCTGTAGTCATTTTCTGACAGAAAGACTTTTACATTATCTGAAAAACAGACTGATCTGAAGTCTTTCCCGTTAATAAGATACAGTCTGTCAAGCCTGTTCAGATAATACCACACAGCAGTCTTCAGACAAAAATTCTGCTTAAATCCTGTTAGTTTACCGGGATCCTTCCTGACAATATCCTCCCCGTGCATACTGGAACCGAAAAGTTTTCCCCACATGCTCCTGTCCATCCCACCGCAATAATAAGAAGCAGGCCATTTAATGTAGTAGTCAGACTTTCCGCCAAACCACCATGCCATATGCTGAAAACCTTCAAAAGCAGTTTCCCTGAGAAAATCGACTCCTTCTGATGTCACATCAATACCTTTGGAAGCCCAGTAGCTGAATATCTGGCGCTGAGCTTCAGTTTCATCCTTTACTGTAAAACCAAGAAAGGGACTAATTGGTGTTTGTTTCAGGTCGATGCTGTCCTTACCGTTTTTCCTTTTAACAGGTACTGGTGGCCATGAATGAAAGGCATCGATATGGATGGTTCCTGCTTTTTCAACAGGAAGAAGGCGGCAGAGGGTATCTATGCGCTTTCTTGCAAAACCGGTTTTCCATTCCTGTGCATAGCTAATCGGGTATCCCCATTCACCCTTCCTGAGAGTGCTGTCATTATTCCTGGCTATAATATTGTTTTTCACATATTTGTCCCACAATGGGCTATCCTCATATGCATCGAACATATTAATATGAAGGCTTACTGTAGTATGGTACTTTACAGCCTCTTTCATCAACCATTTGATGCTTTCCAGAGCAGAAGGATCTCCCGGGCGTTTGATTGACTCATTTCCCTCAAACCATGCCGGGTATTTTGAGTCGTGCCCGTTATACTGCCACCCAACAAGGTAAATGATTTTTGGAATTCCCAGGGTAATGTTATCAATCCTTCTGATGACATCGAGGGCCTGCTCACAATTCAGGTAAAGCTCTGTTTTTCCGTTGTCCTTTCTTTTATATGTACTGTCATACAAAGCCTGAGCCATAAAAAGTTTCATAGTCAGGGTCTGGTGATACAGATGTTTATTCTGAATATATACGGGAAGGGAATCAGAATGTGAAATGAAGACGGTATCGTAAACTGAGATTTTGGAATCCTGGCAGACAGTTTTTCCGGTAATTGAAAAAAGCATTATTACAGAGAAGAACGACAGGATCAATCTCATTCCATACCGGACCATCTGTTTAGCTTTAAATTATCCCCGCCAGGGTCTGGTACGGTTTACAGTATTGAGAACATTAAGTGCAATATTCACATCCTCAACTATCTGGAAATCGTACATACCAACACATATGAAATCGGCTCCGTTATCAAAGGCATATCTGAATCCCTGTTCAGGTTTCAGTGCTCCGGCGGCAAGAGTTTTAAAAGCGATCCAGGGCTGATCGAGAGTTGCCATGAATTCAATTGTCTCTTTGGGCTTATGGCAGAAATTATTATCCATCCATCCCTGCTCCGGAACATCCTTGTTTGCGAGGTCAACCTGCCGTGACCAGTAGTCATGTGAATGAAGGGTTTTCACCCAGAAATCGGGAACGACACCGTTCTCCACGCAGGCCATTATTGATTCAATACGATGAGCTCCCACACCGGCAGGTTTACCATAGCTGCGTATGAGATCAAGTCCTTTTTTAAGTTCATCATAGAAACCGGGTTTGTTATTGAAGATTGCCGAATCTGTCTGACCTCCGTGACTATAACATACATCAGCTCCTCCCTTAACTGAGATTTCAATCCCTTCGAGGAAATTTTTACCTGCACCGCAATCGGAAATAAACTTAATATTTCCACCTGTTTCACGCTTATATTTCTGGACTACCCTTAGTTGTGCAGGATTAGAGATTATGGCGTTTATACCACATTTCTCAGCAAGCTGGAGGGTCATCATAACCTTTTCATCGGTATGGTACATCTTAACAAGCTTATCCACATACAGGAGGTCGCGGGCATGTGCCCACCCTCCTATCAGGTTACCGCCCATTACCATCTTGCTCAGTTCGAAATCACCAATTTTCCCTTTTGGGACCTGACCTTTGAGTGAATCGAGTGATGTGAACTGAAAGCTTTTCAGTGTTGCACTTGAGACTGCATCTGTTTTTTGCTCAAGATATTTTTTCTCAAAGCTGTCCCATTTATTCTTCTTATAAACAACGTATGCAAAGGCACCAAGGAAAGGAACACTAATCAGATCGCGTAATACCTCCCTGCGCTTGCTCGAGAATTCTTCGTCATTTTTGGCAGAAGGAATGGGTGCATTTGGCTTTTCCTCCTTCCAGCTTTTGAGCATTCTGTCGGCTCCATATAGAAATCCAGCAGGTAATGATGCAATTATGATAAGCATGAATAATTCAATAAGGTTTTTGTCAACCCACTGATATGTACCCTCATGAATGGCTCCGAAATTGTATCCAAGGATAGGTGGATATGCAACGAAGTAAAAGAAAAGCAAGAGCGCTCCGGCGATTGAAGACCACCTCACGAATAATCCGATAAATAGGGAAAGACCTATAAGAATAAGCCCCCAGACATTAAGAAAATCAACAATATTCATAACTCCGGGAGAGGAAGCCATAGAATGAAAAAGATCCGCAAAGATCCATTTTGATCCCATGAGATAATATTTGGCAGTCCATCCGGGATTTATAAGCTTTGTAATACCTTCATACAGAAAATGCCAGCCGATAAGAATCCTGAGAACAGTAAGCAGGTAGGAGGAGTACTTTTTCATATCAGTTTTATAAAGGTCAATAATATCAAAAAGAAAATTAAATTCAATTCTGTGGTAAGTTAATAAAAAAATAACTTAAGAATAAAATATGTTGCAAACATGATTTATCTCTTTAAAGACAAATGATATAAGCTAACTTGGATTATTCATTGACTCCAGCCTCACCCCCTCAGTCCCACTCTCCCGATGTGAGAGGGGGATGACTCCCATAGCTTCATTAATCCCGGAATTAAGCCCCTCCCACCCCGGGGGAGGGTTCCGATAGCTATCGGAATGGGGAGAGGTCGACTGGGTCAGGAGTAAAAAGCATAGTAAATACATATATGAATTAATCAAACTAAAATTTATAATTTTATAAATTCATAATTCTATTTAGAATTTTACTCATTCTGATACACCAATAACTATAACCATTATGAAATCAAAATCATCCCGCAGAAAGTTTATAGCGCAGCTTGGAGGAACTTCCCTATTGCTGGCAGCCGGACCTCTTAATTCTATAGCATCTGATAAAACCCATGAACCTTCAAGATCATTTGTACCAAAATTCAGTCCAAGTGACAAAATACGAATTGCAACAATCGGGATGGGCATAATGGGTCATCAGGATACTGACTCAGCTATAAAAGTACCCGGAGTTGAACTGGTTGCAGCCTGTGATCTGTATACCGGCCGGCTTACCAGGGTTAAGGAAAAGTATGGCAAAGATATCTTTACCACGAGGGATTATCGTGAAATAATTAACAGGAAGGACATCGATGCTGTCATAATCGCCACAAGTGATAACTGGCATGCAAGAACAGCGATTGAAGCGATGAAAAGCGGGAAGGCAGTGTATTGTGAAAAACCTGTAGTACAGAAGATAAACGAGGGATTACCGCTTATTGCAGCACAGAAGGCGACAGAAAAGGCGATGCAGGTTGGCAGTCAGCGTGTGAGCAGCATAGTATACAAAAAGGCAAAGGAATTATATAAATCGGGAGCTATCGGACAGCTTAACTGTATAGAAGCAGCATTCGACAGACAGAATGCTCTCGGGGCATGGCAATATACAATGCCAACAGATGGTTCACCCGAAACTGTAGACTGGGACAGGTATATCGAGGGCATGACGAAAATGGCGTGGGATCCCAGGAAATTTTTCTGGTGGAGAAATTACCGTGATTTCGGAACCGGTGTTGCAGGTGACCTTTTTGTGCATCTTTTGTCGGGCATTCATTTATTAACTGACTCCTTAGGTCCAGAAACGATTTTTGCATCTGGTCAGCTGTGTTACTGGAAGGACGGACGTGATGTTCCGGATGTTATGACAGGAATCATGCAATATCCTGAATCTAAAGAACATCCTGCATTCCAGGTTATGCTGAGGGTTAACTTTGTGAGCGGTAATGGAGGAAAAGGGGTTACCCGGTTTATCGGAAGTGAAGGTGTACTCGAGATGACTGGTAACGGATTCAATCTTACCAACAGTATAATGTCAAAGGCTCCGGGAATAGGAGGATGGGATGCCATCCATTCATATCCCCAGGCAATGCAGGAGGAATTGAAGAAGCAGTACAACATGAAGTATTCAGCTGAAGAACAGAAAAGACCAACAAAACCTGGTGCTACATATGTTGAACCTGAAGGTTTTGATGAGCATCTTGAGCATTTCAAAAACTTCTTTGACGGAGTACGCGGTACTGCTCAGCTTGTTGAAGGACCAGAATTTGCCTTCAGGGCCTGTGCTCCCACACTTGCCTGCAATGACAGCTATTTCCAGGAGAAGATTATCAAGTGGGATCCGGTGAATATGAAGGTTGTTTAATAATTCCGGAGGAGCTGTATAAATTTTTTTTAACCACAGAGGACACTGAGCCTTCTCAGAGCACACAGAGGTAAATCATTGATTATATTTCCTTTGTGGCCTCCGTGAGTTTTCTCTGTGATCTCTGTGGTTAATAAATTATTAATTCTATCCTGGCTGCTGAGATTTATCCCCCCAGAAGGGATTTCATAATATAAAGGTCTAATTCTTCATAGTCCCTTTCCTTCTGACATTTCTGGATAATCTTATCGTCAATCTTTCTTGAAATCTCCAGAAGTCTCAGGAAGATCTCCCTGCTGTTGCTGAGATGCCTGGTGGCAACATTGTCCTTCTGAGTTCTCATTGCCTTGACATCCAGACCCACCATCTCCCCGTTCTTACCGTAATTGTGTTTATCAAGTATCCTCACCTGGTTGAATGCCCTTCGTAAATCAACAGATCCGAATGATTTGTCCTGGTCGAATTTCAATCCGTTCTGATCATTCAGATGGACAGTCCACAACTTGTTAAAGGACAGGGCAAATCCCATTTCATCGGAAGGATCGAGTCCTGCAAGAATTGCATGTGCGCTTTCGATGTTTACACCAACACGTTCAGGATCGCTGCAAAGCAGACCCAGAGCTATAGCATGACCTGTTGTAGGGATATAGGTATGATCCATGGGTTCATTCGGCTTTGGCTCAATGCAGACTCTTACATTCGGATCATAGGCAAGCATCTGATTGACAGCTTCTACTATCCTTTCTGTTGCTACCTTGCTGTCTTTCGATTCACGTATATAAGTACCTTCCCGTGCAAGCCATAATACTATCAGGTCGGTCCCTAACGCATTGGCAATATCAATTGAGCGCTTGCTTCTGTCTATTGCATACTTTCTGCATGCCGGGTCATTTGATGTGTAGGCTCCGTCAATTGTCCTGCTGTCTTCCCACAACCTGGGAGCGACGAACTCAGCAACTAATCCATTGTTTTCCAGAACCTTCCTTAGCTCCTTTGCCTTAGCAGCGATCTGCTTTCCTGTAAGATCATTCAGTTGAGGAACAGCATCATCATCATGAAACTGAACTCCGTCAAATCCAAGCTTTTTGTAGTACTCAAGTTTTTTTGAAAAACTGATGCTTTTTCTTACCTCCGGGCCGAACGGATCTGCCCCTTCATGAATGTTCCATGGTCCGAATGTGAACTTAAATTTTCCTGCCATAATTTTATGTGATATGTTTTATTTACCAAGTAAAAGATCAGCAGCCATCACACAAAAGATATATGTAGCTGCTCCGGACATAACATATTCAGATTGCTGCCACAAATAAGGAGTATTCTCCTTAAGTTCAGGGAAATCAGGCCTGATAAGTGCAGTACCCGACACCATTCCGCCCGGAATATATCCTTCCATAGTTCTGTTGACTCCGAATGCAATCAGAACCGACCTCGGACCTACTCCGGAAACAAGGGAGGTATTGGATCCGGGATGGCAGCCCAGAACATAATTGACAACATTCAGTATGGGCTCCCTGTCAAAAAGATCGGGATACTTCTGAACCAGGTAATAATGCTTCATTGCAAATTCCTGAATATTCCAACCCACACCCCATATTGCAGGTCTCCAGGATATCCCGAACGGAGTAACTGCAAGAGTTGAATCAAGATTTTGCCTGTATTCCTCAAGAGCTGTTCTTAAACCAGTTGTAAATGCCTCGTCTTTGACCTTGTCGGCAACCCTGGCAACACTCCAGGCACTTCTGGACGCGCTTTTTTCAATTTCAGGCTGCAAGGCCTTCAGATGAAAAGCATATTTATCCTCACCTGTTGTGTAAAGCAGCTCAGCAGTAGCAATTATCTCCTGTACTTTGGTGTCTCTTGGGACATATTCAGCAGGTGTCAGTACTGGCGGATGAGATTGTTCATACTCCCATGCTTTCCTGGCTGTTTCGAGACATTCCTTTGCAAGCTTGTCATCAAAACCAATCAGGGCACGGCTAGCGGCGGCAAGTGCAGCAGCAACCTTATATTCCAGACCTGTATCCCTGTTGGTAAATGCCCACCTGTCATCATTAACTCCTGAAGTGGTCATAGTTTTCTGATTTGGCTTCAGCTTTTTGTCATAAAAAAGCTGGTCGGTCTGTGATGCCCAGTCTCCGGTAATATTGCGACCCTCCTTATTGGCAATTATTCCATGAAAACTATGGCCGGCAGCACGATAACCTGAAAGGAGATTTAATGCTCCCTGTTTAATCTGTTGTACAAAATCAGGAACACCATCAGGTTTGTACATCTCAACATATCTCTCATCAAAATTTACATAGGTCTGATCTGTTGGATTTTTTGTCAACTCATATGCCAGGACAAGGTAATGAGTGGTGCTTGCCTGCGAACCTGCGGCAAGGTCATCATCTCCGGCATCATGCCAGCCTCCGGTATTCAGAAATGGTATCGGTGTCTGGACTTCGTATTTTGTATCTTTCTCAGGATATTGCCTGTACTGATCGACATGAACCCAATCAAGGGGTGCCTGAAGTGCATCATCGAGATGACAGGCTCCATGCCAGATCTGAGAACGGTCCTTAACCTTCACATGGCACATCTGTACCGGGAAATAAGCTTCAAGGGCTGGCTGCCAGACGCCGCTGGTAAATATGTCATTTTTAATTGAGAAGGGATATGATTTTGTTTTTCCGTATGCTACCATGTACATTCCCGGTTCTCTTACTGAAGAAAAATCAAAAATGGCATAATCATAGGCAAGAAATCTGCCCCATTTTGTAGGAAAAGCCGACAATACCTCTTCATTTCCGCCTGAACCGGTAATTTTAATAAGACTCACCTTCTCAAGATTCTTTGTCTGCGGATCAAGTTCGAGAATGGCTTTTTTAGACTGATCGGGATGATATCCAATCTGCGATATGGATATAACAGGTTCCCTGATCCAACCCGGAATTACATTCGGGGTAATAGTCCATTCAACAGCATTTTCAGTCATTCCACCCGGTATTAAAGTCTTTACCGATATCCAGTTCCCATATCCTGTACTGCGGTTATCTGTAGCAATAAGATCTGCATTCATACTCTCGATCACCACTTTCCTTTCAGGGTCTTCTCCGGCAAGTGTAAATATTCTGCCGGATCCCATTGGGACAGGCCGTAAAACACCATCAGAATCAGTGAATTTCTGGCCCAGAGTCTGCTTTGGAATATATCCGAAAGATTCACCAATGTGCCATGACTTGCCCAAATAAAGCGGCGGGAAAAACTCAATGTCGAAGGAGAGGTTTTTCTCCCATTCAGGAGGAAGAGGTTTATCGAGATCGACAGCCAGCTTTATGCTGTTACCCTCAGGCCAGATCCTGACTGCATATTTGAAGCCAAAATCTTCATAGCTCACAACCGACTTAATTACCTCGTTGACTGAATCAATTTCCCTGTTTGCCCCAAGCGGGTCAGGTATTCTTTTACCATCCACCGGCTGCATCCGTATGAATCCATTTGCAGCTATCCTTTCGCCATGCTGAATAATTTCAATACCACCTTGTCTTCCAGTAGGGTAAGAATCATGAAATGCAAGAACTGTAAGTCCGGGCTTTGCCAGGTACTCACCATCCGTGATTTTCATCCCCTGGCCTGATTTTTCATTGCCACAACCTTCAGATAAGACAAAAAATATTGTCATTAAGCATAAACTGTAAAACCCAATTTTCTTCATTTTGATAATGTTATTTAGTTTATCTTATAATGATTTATTTAGTAATCTGTCGGCAGCCAGTACACAAAAGATATATGTTGAGGCTCCCGGCATAACATATTCTGTCTGTTGCCACAGATACGGGAAAGGTTCCTTCATCTCCGGGAAATCGGGCCTTATCAGTGCAGTCCCTGAAACATTACCTCCGGGGATGTATGACCACCAGTGCATGTTGAATCCGTAAGCCGGTATAATTGACTTCGCACCAACTGCTGATATAAATGATGTGCTCGATCCCGGATGACAACCAAGAACATAATTTACAACATTGCATACTATCTCACGGTCGAATAAATCAGGAAATTCTTTGGACAGGTAATACTGGGTAGCACCAAATTCCTGGATATCCCAACCAATACCCCAAATCCTGGGACGCCATGGCACACCATAAGGATTGGTTGCCAGACTGGAATCAATTTTACTCTTATAGGTTTTTAGCGCTTCGTTCAATCCTGATTTGAATTCTTCATTATCAATATATTTTAGTGCTCTTGCAGCTGCCCAGGCAACATCACCCGGTGACTTTTTTACGACAGGCAATAACTGTACAAGACGATCTTTGTATTTCTGTTCCCCTGTTGTTATCACAAGCTCGGCGGTAGCCATGAATTCCTGCTCGGCAAGATTTCGTGGAACATATGCATTAGGCTGGATTACAGGTTCATGGGATTGTTCATAATTCCATGCTTTTACAGCGGTTGTGAGACACTCTTCTGCAAGCTTGTCATTATAACCTTTCAATATCCTGTAAGCTGATACCAGAGCTGCAATAACCTCATATTCCAGAGCAGAATCCTTATTTGTCACAACCCATCGGTCATCAGGTTTTCCTGAACGGTTTCCTCTTATCTCGTTGGGCTTAAGTGATGTATCATACAGAAGCTGATCAGATACCTGGGCAACGTCTCCGAGGAAACTCCGGCCTTCCCTTGTTTCAATTATTCCGACAGATGAATGACCAAAAGCACGGTACCCTGACAGAAGGTTTATTGCACCATGCTCTATCTGCTGAAGCAGATCTGATACTCCGTCAGGTTTCCTCAGCTCAACATAAAGAGCATCCTGTTTTACAGTAGTCTGGTCAACATTAATGCCGAATTCCTCACCTGCAAGTGCCAGGAAGAGAGTAGTCTGAGCCTGAGAACCGGCCGCAAGGTCATTATCGCCGGCATCATGCCATCCTCCCCTGTTCATGAAGGGAACAGGAGTAAAAGGCTTGTAGTTTGTCTCGGTAGTTTCATAAGTCCGGTATCCATCCACGTGTATGGTTTTAACAGGAGCCTGTACCGCATCATCAAGGTGACATGCCCCATGCCATACTCTTGCACGGTCGCGGATACGCATATGGCACATCTGTACAGGGAAATATATTTCAAGAGTAGGCTGCCATACTGATCTCTGATATACATCCGTTCCAATACTGAACGGGTCACTTTTTACATCACCATAGCTGATGGAATAAATTCCGGGATCCTTTATTCCAGTGAAATCAAAAACAACATATTTATATCTCAGAAACTTGCCCCATTCCTCTGGTACAGCTGATTTTACAGCACTGATGTTTCCATCATCCCCAATCAGATTGAGAACTGCAGTTTCAATCTTTTCAGCCCGTGCATCCAATTCAATAACGGCACGTTTAACCTGATCGGGATGATAACCGGCCTGTGAAATGCTTATCACAGGTTTTGAAATGAAGCCGGGTATAATATTCGGAGTGATGATCCACTCCATAGCACCTTTATCCACTCCTCCCGGTATTTCGGAACGCACCAGGATCCACCCTGAAAGAGATCCGTTTCTCTCATCAACAAGAGACAGGTCACCCTTTACCTGTTCTATCTGAAGCTTAATCATTGGATCCTCAGGTGCTATAACCAGTTTTGAGCCTGTGGCCATTGGCAATGATCTGGCCCTGCCGTCTGAACCGGTAACCATTGGTCCCATTCCTTCAACAGGAATTACTCCCGATTTACTGCCCAGATGCCAGGTCCTACCGGTGTAATTAACAGGGAAAAGCTGCAGATCAAATGTTGCCTTTCCCTTCCATTCTGCTGGCAGTGGTTTTTCAAGGTCAACAACAAGATGTATTTTGCCGCCTTCCGGCCATACTCTAACATCATAGTTAAAACTGAATTCAGGTACTTTCACGGTAGCCTTAATCTCTCCATTTTCCCGGTTAACTACCCTCTCTGCGGTAAGCGGTCTGGGAAATCTAAGGTCGCCGGTAAGATCGACATTAATGTATCCGTTTGAAGCTGTACGGTCATCATGATGTATGAATTCAATACCTCCCTGATCCCCTTCGGGATAGGAGTTGTGAAAGACAAGAACATTAAAGCCCTGTGTTTCAAGATACTCCTGATCTGTAACAGACCAAATTCTGTTGCCGGAATCACCTGAACAGGATGCCAGGAGAAGCACCGGAAGAATTACTGCAAGTAGTTTGAAGTGTTTCATGGTTAAGAGGTTGGTTATTCGTTTTGTTGCTGGTTGCTGGGTGCTGGGTACTGGTTGCTGGGTGCTGGGTCTTGTTCCAGGTTCCAGGTTCCAAGTTCCAGGTTTTTTTGTTACTGAATACTGAATACTGATTACCGATTACTGATTACCATTTAAAGTCCAATCCACCAATTCGCCAATATCTGCTCCATCCGGTTCAATTCTCAGGTTTGCTGATACATTTTTTGCCTTAAAAACTGAAACCGGATATTCTGTATCCTTATCTATCATCTGCTGATCAGCAGCTTCCATCCTATGGTTTTTCATGCCTGAAAGAACAACTTTCCGTGGTGCTATCGTGGCTATAAGGTCAGGGATATCAAAAGCTGTCAGAGCCCCTCCGACACCCCATGTAAAATCGACCTCATATGGATGCCAGTAACCTCCGCCTTCCCTTACCGTAAAACCAATCCTGTAATCGCGGTTCATTGCAATTGATCTGTAGGAAGCCGGAGATCCCAGCAGAACAAGACTTTTTATTGAATTATTAAATGATGCGGCGTAAATAAGCGGTATGCATAAATCATCAATTCCTACTGCTGCTATTCTTGCAGGATCAACCTGAGGATGACGACTAAGTACATCAGCCAGCCTGTTGGTATTTGATGCCCTTATTCCGGGAATACTGTTTCCGGCAAGAATTGCCGTGTAACTGTCGGTATGTTCCCGTCCTGCAGTGTTTTTCACTTCCCCGATTCCGAGAGGATCAACAGCTGCAACAATATACCCCTTCCTGACAAGCTTTTCAATCTCACCTCCGGGAGCTGAATCCGCAGATTTCCCTTTAGGATTGAGCCATATCACAGCCGGATGTCTTTCAGTGTTATCATCCGGAACAAACAGTAATACCGGTATAGCGTAGTCATCACCTGCTTCAATTGCATACTTTCCCATAGTATACCCCTTACGCTGATACTTGCCGTTTATAAATAACTGATTATCAGTACCTGCAGGATCCTTATAGCCAGACAATTGCAAAGCCCTGGATTTTACAACTTCAAGGTGATCTTTTCTGTCTGATCTTGATGTTTCTATTGAAGCGATCTGTTTTTCAGCTATCCGTTTATTAACATCAAATATCATTTCACCTCCCAGGTGTGAGGCAATAAATCCGGTAGGCGTTACATTAAGCTGTTCCCTTGGAAAAACTTCAGCTTCAACCTCAGCCGGATCACCCTTCACATTAAGATGTTTCATGAAGAACCTGTAGATTTCATGTCTTATGTTAAGATTCAGCCAGTGCTTTGAGTCCTGCTCAAAAAATACAAGGTTATCGGTACCGTTTAAGGCAGTGTACGCCTTTTTTGCCTCTGCATAAGATTCCCTGGCACCCTGAAGACACAGGTATTCATCGCGCGACACAAATATCATTAAAGTTGGTTTCGGGGCCCTGAGTTCTATGAGGTCATCAACAGTTATACCAAGCAAAGCGCTGTGATAAAGAATTGCTTCTGCATCGGAAGCAGCTTTTGTTTCAAGAAGCCTCTTGTTTGCATTCGCCCAGCTGCATGGTATAGACACCTTTACACGATCGTCAAGGGCAGCAACATAATTAGTTACAGTACCCCCGCCCGACCATCCGGTCATCCCTATACGTTCCGGATCAACATCCTTTCTTGAAACAAGATAATCAATTGCCCTGATGCCGTCCCAGATGAAATATTTTGCACAGGAATATCCTGACAGGAATGAATAGTTTCCAAAGTAGTTATGTTCCACAACCGAATACCCGACAGACGAAAAATTCACTTTCGGATCCCAGTTCTGTACATGTTCTCCCTGGCCCGGTGGATCTATTGCAAATACCATCATTCCCTTCATTACCAGGTTATAGTTTATTACCTGGTAAAGCTCATTCCTGAAGGATTCCTGGTTATGACCAATAACGTTCAGGATTGCAGGCACTTTTCCCTTTACTTTTTCAGGCACATAAAGGCAGCCTGTAACATAGTATCCAGGAAATGACTCAAAAATAATTTTCTCAATCCTGTAGCCTTCTTTTTTAATTACCCCGGTGATCCTGGGATTTAAGGGAGTTTTTTCAGGGAAAGGACCTATTATCTCCGAGAGCTTACTCTTAACCAGTTCCTGTCTGTTTTTCCAGTCAGTGGCTGTACTTAAAGCCGAAACTTCATGATTCCTTTTGTCGTATAGTTTTACAGCTTCTTTTGTCAGCATATCAAGAAGCATATCACCCGGATTGTTCCATTTAACCCACTGCTGGAAAACATCGAGGTTCTCGGGGTCAGGTTTCAACAAGGCAACCTCATTAAGAACCGAATCTTTCTTCTGCCCGTTTAATATCACACCAAAAGCTGGAATAAGAAGGAAAATGATAATTAATTGCTTTTTTATCATAATACTAACATTAATATTATGTGACTTTTTCATTTATATTTCTTACCACCAAGGCTCAAAGACACCAAGGTTCACCAAGAGTTTGTCAGTTAGTAATATATCTTTTGTGTAACTTCGTGCCTTGGTGTCTTGGTGGCAAACTTTTTTTTCAGATTCCGATAATTCTCCTGGCATTGCCTGACC
>CALMJY010000093.1 GCA_937864815.1 uncultured Bacteroidota bacterium | reverse complement strand
CCTGAAATTTATTCGTAGCCTGAGGACGGGCAAGAACATAGATCAGCAGAACCACCGCAATTACTCTGAAACCAAATAATACATGCCGCAGATAGTGCCGGAAAGTTAGTCCTGTATTGTTAAACGGAGAAAGGCCCGGTACTCTGAGTGATGCATTTGCTTTTTGCTGTTTGATCACGTAAAACACTACCATTACCGGAACAATAAGTAAAAGATAGAGAAAGACAGGATCCCCGAAAGTAATACCTCTCATAGATTACCTCCCGCTTTTGTTTCATCCTTCACTAAATCACCTGAACTAACCTCTTCTTGTTTTGTTTCCAGAACAAAAGTCCATGCATCCTGGTAAAATGACTCATTTTCAGTTGGTTCAGGATTGTATTTTGCAAATTTCACAAGATCGGCCCCGGACAATACAGCTTTAAGTCTGTCAAAACTAACGTCTCTTTTAAATCCTGTACTTAATAATGCATTGAGTGTTTCGTGTGTAGTAAGCTCAAGTGAATAAACATTATATCTGTTTTCAAGATATTGTCTCAGAATAGTTGTAAGCTTTGAGTAATACTCTTTGACCTCTCCTTTTTGCCACAGCTTTTCTTCCTTTAGTTTTTCAAGTTCTCTGAAAGCAATTACATGTGCAGGATCGGGAATCACTATTACTTCATGTCCTGCATCAGACCGCCTGTACTTTTTATACAACCGGAAGGCAAAATATCCAATCGCAGCGACCAAAAGAACCAGCAAAAACCATGGCAGTACCTCACCAATTGTAACTGGCGCTTTATAGGGAGCAACTATATCAAATATTTTAGCAGTAGTATCAGGCGGAGTAATAAGAGGCCTGACTACTTCGAGATAAGAATAATCTGAATAAAACCTTTTAAGTCCTTCTTCTGTCTTTAACTCGGCATATAACGGAGGAACCTGATAACGCCCTGAATCGAATGATGTTATAAGGTACTCTTTTTTTATCCTGAGTATACCATTAAGATTCCGTATACTGTCAGTTACAGGACCTGAAAGTATCTCAATATTTTTGATAATAGTGTCTTTAAACTCTGATATTAACAGGCCTAAACCGGCAGGCTGATCCACTATCACAGTAAACCTTATCTGGTCACCGATATAAATATGGCTGGTATCAAAACCTGCATTAACGGATACTTCCTGCCCTGATGAAAAGGTGAGAAATGAAATTGAAAATAGTATGTAAAAGATGATTTTTTTCATCTTAATTATCTCTTTTTAAATAATTTGATCAGAGGTTTAACATAATCGAGATCTGTCCTGAGTTCTGTATAATCAACTCCACAACGGTTGAAAGTACTCTTTATGCCCTCCAAATGGGAATTCCACCAGCCAGTGTATGCCGACCTGACTGCTCCGGATGAGGTATCGATCCATTTCTCAACTCCTGTTTCAGCATCCATTACCTTTACAAGGCCTATGTCAGGCAATGAATTCTCTAACCTGTCAAAAACCTTTAGGGCTACAATGTCATGCTTATTTGAAGCTATTTTAAGCGATTCTTCAAAGTCAGGCGCTATAAAATCCGAGATAATAAATGCTGTGCATCTTTTCTTAATGATATTGGTAAGGAATCTCAAAGGCTCGTTAAGGTTAGTAGTCCTGCTTTCTGATTTGAAATCAAGAAGTTCCCTTATTATTCTCAGAATGTGTTTCCTCCCCTTTTTTGGATGAATAGTCTTTTCAATCCTGTCGGAGAAAAATATTACACCTATCTTGTCATTATTGAATATGGCTGAAAAAGAAAGTACAGCTGCAATTTCAGTCATCAGGTCCCTCTTGAAAGCAACAGATGTACCGAAATTGCCAGAGCCGCTGACATCAATCAACAGCATTACGGTAAGTTCCCTTTCCTCTTCAAAGACCTTAACATATGGCTGATTAAATCTGGCGGTTACATTCCAGTCGATACTTCTTATATCATCACCATACTGGTATGCACGAACTTCACTGAACGCAATACCCCTGCCCTTAAATGCACTGTGGTACTCACCTGCAAATATATGCCGGCTCAACCCCCTTGTCTTGATCTCAATCCGCCGGACTTTTTTTAATAATTCAGTTGCTTCCACTTTGCAATAAACTATTTTTCAGGCTCTATTGTAACAGAGAATGACCAATCATCATCCACAAGCTTTACCCTATAGTTCTTCCCTGGCTTCTTATCTGTCCAGATATTTTCACCTGATCTGGAATACAGAGAATCCAGTTCCTTTATCTTTTTACTCCTGATGCTCCTGTTGCAGATATTGCGTATACTTTTACACACTGAATCGGGAGAAAGAAAGAACAAAATTGTCTGGGTATCATACTTATCAGAATATTTAATATAACTGAAAGAGGTATTATTTACTTTCTCATTCTCCATATCACTTCGGTTAAGGCTCATATACTTCTTTATATCTACCGCTTTATAACCGATAAGATTCTGACTATGTGATGTAAATATGGTCAGTAAAAAAACTGCCAGAAAAGAGCAAATTTTCATTAAATGATCGTTAAGGTACCTCCACAGCATTAAGAATCTCCGAAATAATATGATCCTGGTTAATGTCTTCAGCTTCAGCCTCATAGGTAAGACCTATCCTATGTCTCATTACGTCAGGACAAATAACACGTACGTCCTCAGGTATCACAAATCCTCTTCTTTTGATAAATGCCAGTGCCTTTGCAGCTAAGGCCAGGTTAATTGATGCCCTGGGAGATGCACCATAGGAAATCATATTCTTAAAACCTGAGAGTCCATAATTTTGAGGATTACGGCTTGCAAAAACAATATTAAGAATATAATTTTCAATCTTTTCATCCATATAAACTTCCCTGACAACATCTCTGGCCCTTATTATATCTGCTGTTCTAAGTACAGTATTCGAGGTTGGAAAAACTTTGGCAAGATTTTCCCTTACAATCAGCTTTTCTTCTTCAATAGATGGATAATCAATAAGCACCTTCATCAGGAATCTGTCAATCTGAGCTTCAGGGAGTGGATATGTACCCTCCTGTTCAATTGGGTTCTGGGTGGCAAGAACAAGGAATGGTTCATCCAGTCTGAAAGTTGACTCTCCTATAGTTACCTGGCGTTCCTGCATAGCCTCAAGCAGTGCGCTCTGAACCTTTGCAGGAGACCTGTTGATCTCATCAGCAAGAATAAAATTGGCAAAAACCGGTCCCTTTTTGACCAGGAATTCCTCCTTTTTCTGACTATAGATCATAGTGCCAATCAGGTCTGCCGGTAAAAGGTCAGGAGTGAATTGGATCCTGCTGAATTTTGCATCAATAATTGATGCAAGTGATTTAATTGCAAGGGTCTTAGCCAGACCCGGTACCCCTTCCAGAAGTATATGCCCATTTGCAAGAAGACCTATCATAAGGCTGTCAGTCAGGTGTTTCTGACCAACAATAACCTTATTCATCTCCATCCGGATCATTTCAACAAATGAACTCTCTTTTTCAATTTTTTCATTAAGAATTCTGATATCAGCGGTCTGCTCCATATCTTAAAAATTTTAATCAGCAAATATAATATAATAATAGCAGTGAACTTTAAACAAAAAGTTGCTCTCTAAAAATTCGTACACAAAAGAAATCTTAGAAAAAATAAGTTCTTGTTAACGAGTGTTAAATTTTTGTTAAATGAAATTGACTATTTAAGACTAAAAGGATTCCACCGGAAAGCTGCTCTTGCCGATGATCTTATTGCAATCAGAAGAGCCAATGGAAGTACTGCAATATGGAAATCCTGAGGAAGAATTAAGTGTAGTATCAGAAAAGTTGCAGAGATGAAAAAAACAATCCTGAACCATATGATACCTGGCTTACCAACGATCATATATACAAGACATACAAGAATAAATGGATTCAGCCAGATAATATTCAGGTTCAACTTCATCTGCTGATGATCGGTAAAAAAATTGAAGAAGATCATCAGAATTGCCAGAATTGAAAATAAGGAAAAGATTGTTATGTCGATTGCATTTATTATTGATCGTTTCTTTAATAACGGAATAGCAATAATACACAGGATAAGAAACAGTGAAAATATATTTTCAGGAGCAATGAGTCTTTTATCTTTTAAAACAGGCAGATTGAACTCAAGAATCAGTTCAGAATTCTGCAGGACGGGAATCATTTTACCAGCCCTGTTTATGAACGATTCATTCAGACAATTCTGCATGTCAAGAGGCAGGAACATCATATCCCTGAATGTTGCTTTTTTATCCCCAGGTGATCCCATTATCAGATCAATACCGAACTTAAGCCATGGATACGGGGCCTGGTATTTTCCTGTCATAAACCGGAAAGTAGATGCATTTTCTTTATCTTCAGGAGGATACAATAATTTGTTCCCAATTGATTTTTCCAGAAGATCTCTTAACCTGGTTGAACAGTCATCATAAAAAAAATCATAACGGTATTTTACATTCTCAGGTTTAAGGTTTTCCGCAATTAGCAACATCAATGATCTGATTTCTCCGGGAAGAAGATTTATACGCTGGCAATAAACAGCCCGTTTTTCATAAAAGTAGGTTCGCAGGAAATTGTCCATTGTCTCAACAGCAAGCATATAATCAAGCCTTCCTTTGGCAAATTTCCAAGCAAAATTGGGAGTGCTGAAATCAAAAACACCCCAATTGTATACAAGATCAGTATTATTTACTCTATCAACAATTCTTAAGGCACTATGACCATAGATTGAATAGGTTTCTGTCCCCGGATTACAAGTGAGCAGATAAGCAATAGTATCATTACCAGATTGTGAAAATGAGCTTTTACAAAAAAATGTTAGAAATAGTGCAGTAAAAATTGTGATTTTTTTCATCTCCTGACTTTTTGTAAACCTAATAGAATTTTCCCAGAAAAGAAAGACCAACTCTTTCTCAGTTCAGTCGTGTTCAACATTTAGAATCCACCCCCGGTTGAAAATTTTGCTATATTGCATTGGCTGAATCATTATCTGCCAAATGAAATTTTATAACCCCTAATATGGAATAAAATGAAGGAAACCTTGATCACAGCCCTCAAAACATCAGGTGCAGAACTTCTTAATTATTTTGGTGAACCAGTTAAAACTAAGCAAAAGGAATCCCAGAGCAGTGTCGTAACAGCCGCTGATCTCAGAAGCGATGCTATGATTGTTAAACTATTGACAGATAAGTACCCAAAGCATAACATTGTATCCGAAGAAGGTGGATTTATTGACAGGAATTCGACATACACCTGGGTTATAGATCCCCTTGACGGAACCTCGAATTTTGCCTCTGCAATACCCTGGTTCGGTGTTCTGATTGCTCTGTTTGAGAACTCTGTGCCTATCATGGGTGGTGCTTATCTGCCGGTAACTGATGATCTCTATTTTGCTGAAAGAGAAAAAGGTGCAGTAAAGAACGGAATACCATTTTCCATAGATAAAAGCCTGAAACTGAAAGATTCACTTGTGGCATTTGCAGTCGACTTTACTGAGGATGAAGCAGAACTTGAGCGGAGTCTTTTAATATATAAAAATCTGGTCCGTTCTGCGAGAAATACACGTGCCACAAATTGCCTTATAGATTTTCTGAATGTCTCCGAGAGTAAATTCGGTGCCTGCATAAACCTTAATACAAAAATCTGGGACATTGCAGCACTGGGACTTATTATCACAGAGGCCGGAGGGATTATGAAGGAAACTGACGGTAATAATATCATCTATAATTTTAACGACAATGTAACAGAAAAGGTTTTCCCTGTTATGGTAGGTACAGAATCAATTATAGATGAGATTGAGAAAAAGGTTCTTAAAATAAAGTGATGAAGAGGATAAGAGGAGTATTATTATCAATTATTATAATCAGTTTTTCGATCACCCTGATCTCATGTCTGACGGAAGAGAAAAGTGATTCATTACTGGTATATGCAAAAGCAAACGGGAAATACAGGAAAATCAGGAATGCTAAATCCTGGAATAAACGGTATGAACAGATACTTGACAGCATGCAGGTTGTAATGGGACCATTACCTGACAGAACATCAAAAGCAGAATTAAACCTCCAAAATATTGAAGACACTATAATTAATGGTATAAGAAGGATAAAACTCACCTTTGATGTTGAAGGTAATGACCGTGTTCCTGCATATTTGCTGATCCCGGAAAATATTTCAATACCTGTTCCCGGCATTCTGTGCCTGCATCAGACCACTCAGATCGGGAAAGGAGAACCTGCAGGCATAGCTGGTAATCCAAACCTTGATTATGCATGGGAGCTTGCAGAACGCGGATTTGTGACTATTGCTCCTGATTATCCTAATTTTGGAGACTACAAATTTGATCCTTACCAGAATGGTTATATAAGCGCAACGATGAAAGGTATCAGGAATCATATGGCAGCTGTGGATTTGCTGCAGACATTGCCACAGGTTGATCCTGAGCGAATTGGATGTATCGGACATTCACTGGGAGGACATAATTCTCTATTTGTTTCAGCCTTTGACAAAAGGATTAAGGCAGTAGTCACAAGTTGCGGATTTACATCATTCTCCAGGTACTATAATGGTGATCTGAAGGGATGGAGTCATAAGGGGTATATGCCGCTTATTTCTTCAAAGTACAATACCGATCCGGAAAAGATGCCGTTTGATTTTCCTGAGATACTTGCTGCGATTGCCCCGCGTCCTGTTTTTATAAATGCCCCTTTGCATGACAGTAATTTTGATGTAACCGGCGTACATGATTGTGTAAATGCTGCAATCCCCGTATACAAATTATTTAATGCAGAAGATAAGATAATAATTAAAACTCCTGATGCACCGCATGATTTTCCTCCTGGTGTCCGCGAAGAAGCATATTTGTTTTTTGACAAAGAATTAAACATGAAAAATCCCTAGGAAATTCTGATATTGCGGCATGGATAATTTTGATATTGTCAGGATACTTAAATTCCTGCCCGGTATAATACTTGGGCTTACAGTTCATGAGTTTAGTCATGCATGGGTAGCACACAGATGCGGTGATGCCACCTCAAAAGAACAGGGCAGAATAACATTGAATCCACTTAAACACATTGATTTTCTTGGTTTTGTAATGTTAATAGTAGCCGGATTCGGATGGGCTAAACCAGTTCATTTCAATGAAGAGAACCTCAGGAATCCCAAATATGATGTGATGAAAATCGCGGTTGCAGGACCTCTGTCCAATGCATTTATAGCCATGTTACTCTCAATTATATTTTCAATTTACTCGGTTCTTATTCCTTCTTACCCTGATAATATATTACGGATAATATCTGAGATATTTCTTTACGCTATTTATATAAACTGGGGGCTATTCATCTTTAACCTTATTCCCCTCCCCCCTCTCGACGGATCACATTTATTATTGAACCAGTTTAAAAGATTCCCGGTACTTTATGATAATCTTTATAAGTACGGTTCATATATCTTTCTGGCACTTATCCTTGCAACTGTGATAACAAAAATAAACTTCCTGCCAATCTGGCCTGCGATCAGGTTCCTTGGGGAAGGATTTCTATCAATCGTTGGCTACAATTAATAAATAATTCTTATATTGCAGAAAATAAGCATGTTATGTATGTTTATTTATGCATTATTGCTCTGATCTGGCTGAAAATGGACTATACTCAGACTGATAAGTATGCTTCTGTGCGCTATAAAATGGTTGAGAGCCAGATTGAAAGCAGAGGTATTTCAAATCCTTCTGTACTTCAGGCAATGAGAAAAGTACCACGCCATCTTTTTGTATCACCTGAATATGGTGAGGATGCCTATGG
>CALMJY010000092.1 GCA_937864815.1 uncultured Bacteroidota bacterium | reverse complement strand
ACCTTTATATAATCAATTGAAAATGTTTTAGTTTTAATGGTACGCTAATGATTTTGCTTTTAATTTTTCAGCGATTTCTGAAGTGGGTAATTTACTGTCCCGGAATTGTTCCACCGATGTTCTCGAAATGACATTCAGATCACTAATCCTGCTCAGAAGAGTAAGGATATCCTCCATAATGCCATCGGCAAAATACTGATTGCCTGCGCTGTCACTGAGATTCTTAAATGGCAGAACTGCAACTGATTTTTCATTTAATCCAGAATTGTCTGAGTTATTGACAAATGAGTTTTCCGTAAAAATGTGGTATCCAAGAATAATTAACAGGGCAGAAATAATTAATACAGATAATACCAGAAGGATTTTTTCTTTTTGTATTTGCTTATCAATTTCTGGTAATGCTTTGGATTCATTATTACTTTTAACCTCTCCCTTTTTAACAGAACCCGGAGGATAACCAAAAAAATCGTTGAAGCAGGTATTAAAATATGTTGGGCTCCCGAATCCTGTTTTATACGCAACTTCAGCAGCTGTAATATCTCCCTCCTTAAGTAATTCCAGTGCTTTTTTTAATCTTATCTCCCGGATAAACTGGATGATTTTTTTACCTGAAACTGAATGCAGCTTGCGGCTCAGTACAAAATGACTCATCCCAGCCTGCCTGGCCAGATCGGTTACTCCAAAATTTTCATTTTCGAGATTATTCAGGATAATATCAGTGAGCATCCCAACGAATTTCTGATCCTTATTTAGATCATCATTCATGATAAGATTTTTAGCAAGTTATTTTTCTCACAAGCTGCCTCTTCACCAAATATCCTAAATAAAATTCAATTTTACAACAATAAAGACAGTTTAATAAACAGATTCTTAGTGTTTTGAACATAGAATAAGGTAAAAGACCTTTTATCAGCGTCGGGCAAATCCTGAAAAATCTAAAGTTTATCCTGAAATATTTAAAGAATTTCTCAAATTTTTTAAATACCTGCCACCTCACATATTACGAACTTTAGGGTTTTGCAAACCGTTTATAAAATGTTAGACAATTTAACAATTAAGGAGGAAATGAAAATGACAAAGGGTTATGCTGCTGCCTCACCCGGGGGTAAGCTCGAATTGATTGAGTACGATCTGGGGCCTCTTGGCGATCACCAGGTTGATATAAAAGTTGAATACTGTGGGATTTGCCACAGTGATATTCATATGATCGATAACGCATGGGGGATGTCAATGTACCCTTTGGTTGCTGGTCATGAGGTAATTGGAAAGATTGAAGCTGTCGGATCGCATGTGAAATCAGTAGTCCCTGGCCAGAGAGTAGGTGTAGGCTGGAATAACCGATCATGCAACAGCTGTGAGTGGTGCCTTACCGGAAATCACAATCTGTGCCCGTCTGCCTTACCTACCGTACTCGGCAGATATGGAGGTTTTTCAGAGAGAGTCCGAGCGAATGCTGAGTGGGCAATACCGATTCCTGAAAAACTGAATCCTGAAGCAGCAGGACCTCTTTTATGTGGTGGAGTAACAGTTTTCAATCCTTTGATACAGTATAATGTAAAACCTACAGATAAGGTTGGTGTCATCGGTATCGGGGGCCTTGGTCATTTGGCTATCCTTTTCCTTGATGCCTGGGGATGCGAGGTAACAGCATTTTCCTCAAATCCTGAAAAAGAAAAGGAAGTTTTAAAGTTTGGAGCTGACCATTTTATTAGCTCAACTGATCCGGATGCTCTTGGTAAAGTGGCCAATACACTTGACTTTATTATATCAACAGTTGATGTACCTCTTGACTGGAATTTATATCTGAATATTCTGAGGCCTAAAGGACGATTGCATCATGTGGGAGCCCTTCTTCAGCCAATGTCAGTTTCACCTTTTCCTGGTCTGATAACTCAGAAGTCGGTTTCTGCCAGCCCGGTGGGAAGTCCTCCTGTACTGAACTTGATGATGGATTTTGCCGCAAGGCATAATATCCTGCCAAAAACTGAAACTTTCCAGTTCAGCCAGATAAATGAAGCTATTGAAAAGCTCAGGAAAGGGAAAGTTCGCTACAGGATTGTCTTAAAATACAATAAACTGATTGTTTAACAATAATAATTAAAACCAATGATTCGGATAGTTGTGCTATACCCTCAATCGGAAGGAAACTGGTTCAACATGGATTACTATAAAAAGAGCCATATTCCTCTTGCCAAAAAAATTCTGACCCCTTTTGGTCTTGAGAAGGTTGAACTGGATGCAGGTATTGCCGGATTGAATGGACCGGCTCCCTATTTTGCAATTGCCTACTTAACCTTTAAAACCATTGAACAATTCCAGAAAGGAATGGAAGCAGGTGGAAAGGTTTTAATGGATGATATGCCTAACTATACAAAAGATGTAATTATTCAAATAAGTGAGACAGTGAATATATGAGTCAGAAACCGATTAATTACTATCAAGTAAAGTTTCTGGATTTACTTTAAAGTAATCATATGAACTTAACTCAATTTCTATTTGCATACTTCTTTTTATTCATCTTTCAATTTTTAGGTTTGGTTTCCTATTCACAGTCACGTGCTGTTGTTCAGAAATTCGATGAAGAGCCATCAATTGATGGCTCTCCTTTTGAATCAGCATGGGATAAAATTGATGACAGGGAGTTTTATATGCTGAATCCTGTATCAGGTGGTCCCCCCTCTCAAAGAGGGAAAGCTAAAATTGGACATTTTGGGAAAAACTTATATGTAGCTGGATATATGTATGATAGTGAGCCTGATAAGATACGGGCCAAAAGTAAGAAACGGGATGAAATGAGTGGAGCAAGTGATTTCTTTGGAGTATCCCTTGACACCTACAATGATAACGAAAATGCCTTATTCTTTCTTACTACACCTGCCGGTTTAAGATTAGATGCACAGATTTTCAATGATGGCCAGGCGACTCCTCCTGCAATCCCTATGCAACGTGATTGGAATACCCTTTGGGAAGTCAAGACTTCTCTCAACAGGGACGGTTGGTTTGCGGAGATGCTTATACCTCTATCCAGTCTCCGATACACTAAGGTTGAAGGCAAGGTATCTATGGGACTGAGTTTTTTCAGATATATTTCCAGATTAGCAGAGGCTGATATATATCCAAAAACCTCTAATGAATGGGGGTTCTGGAGTGCAACAAAACCATCCCAGTTTGAGGATGTTCAGATTATTGGAATAGAAAGTATCAATCCTTTATATTTTTCACCGTATCTGCTTGGAGGAATTGAAAGAAAAGCTTCTCTTAATAATGAAGAAACAGCTTATCAGAATTCAACTAAATGGGAAAAACAGGCGGGTATGGATGTTAAAATCGGATTGTCCAAGAGCCTTACTCTTGATCTTACAATAAATACTGACTTTGCCCAGGTTGAGGCTGATGATCAGATGATAAATCTGACACGTTTTTCATTATTCTTTCCTGAGAAAAGGCAATTCTTTCTGGAAAGGGCAAGTATTTTTGATTTCAAATTTGGCAATACAGGTCAGCTCTTTTATAGTCGTACGATCGGTTTGTTTGAGGATAAAATGGTACCAATATGGGGAGGTGGCCGTATTACAGGAAGATCCGGGCCTTGGGATATTGGAGTTTTGAGCCTCCAGACCGGCTTTTTAAGGGATGAAAATACCGGAGAGGAAATCTTACCATCATATAATAATTCAGTCGCCAGATTGAGGCGGAAAATTCCAATAAACTCAAATTCGTATATAGGAGGTTTGTTCACATCAAAGTTTGATATGAATGGTCATTATTATCTTAGCTATGGTGCTGATGGTATAATTAATATTGCAGGTAATGATTACATTAATCTTGCATTAGCAAGTACAACTGAGTCAAATCTACAATCAGAGACTGATTTAACAGATTTGTCAAAAATCTTCCTTCAGTGGGAGAGGAGGACTTATGAAGGTTTTGGGTATGACTTAAATTATACCCGGGCTGGAGAAAGTTTTAATCCGGCACTGGGATTTGAATATAGAAGTGATTTCAGTCGCTATAATACAAAGTTTTCTTATGGTTTTATTCCAGGTGATAAATCGAAATACCTGAAGCAGCACCAATTCAGTATTGATGCCTTCACATATGTCAGAAACAGAGATAATGTTGCAGAGTCTGTTAGTATTGAGCCGGCCTATTCTCTGAACACAAATGAGAATCACCAGTTCAATTTCAGTTCCACTTTGTCATGGGAAAATGATATCGATACGTTTTATCTTTCCGATGATGTTTATGTTCCTGCTGGCAACTATTCTTTCGCTGATCTTCTTGTATATTATCAGACCCCATCATTTAATTTTGGCTACCTCTACTCATATTATCGTACAGGTAAATATTACGATGGCTGGATCAATTCTATTAACATAACACCTTCATTAACAATAGGCAGCAGCTTGCAGATCCAGCCTGGTTATGGATTAACTGATATAAATTTTGGTGAAAGAGATCAGAGATTTCTGTCACATTTGATGATGTTGAAAATCTTGTATATGTATTCCATTTCCCTTTCTGCATCTAGTTACATTCAGTATAACAGCCTTATTGATAGGGCAATATGGAACATAAGGTTCAGATATAATCCTAAAGAGGGCAATGATCTCTACCTGGTTTATAATGATGTTCTTAATTCCTCAAGGGATGAATATAGTCCACCTTTGCCTGTCAGTAGCCAAAGAACCTTTCTAATTAAATATACTCACACCTTCAGGATCAGATAGATATCAAATTTAAAAGACATTAAATTGTAACAAGTTTAGTATAACAAAATAGATAAGGGTCTAATTATTAATTTCTAAAAATTTCTACCATGAAAAAACTGATTTTAATTTTAACTGTGATCCTGCTGAGCGGATTCGCTTTTGGCCAGAAACTTCAGAAGGGAAACTTCATCGGTTTCCATGTAATGACAATTAATCCTGATCCCAATGTTACCATGAATCAGTATATTGATTTTTATAAGAATAAACTGATTCCGGCGTTTGCTGCCAATTTTCAGGCCGAATGTTATTTAGTGAAAGGCATAAGGGGTGAATCAGTAGATTCTTTCGGGGTAATGATGGTCTGGAAAAACGAAGCGGAAAGGGACAAGTTTTTCAATAAGGAGGGTGGTACAAATGATGTTGGGAAAGCTGCCATGGATAAACTTAAACCAGTGATGGATGAACTGGCAAAACTGGGCACATCTACAACAAAATACACAGACTGGATTGTACAATAGCAGAAAAAAACTGATTACTGATTACCTAATTTTAATTATTATGAAAGCGACACTTACTTTTTTCATTTGTATTGTTATTTTACTTAGTGTCAGCTGCACTCAAAAATCCAGTGTTACTGATGATCAAACTCTCGTAAACACTCTGGCATCTATTGCAGCTGATGCTTTTAATTCATCTGATGTTGACAAAGCCTTAAGTATTTTTACTGATGATGCTGTTTTCCTCAATGGCCAGGTTAAAATCAGCGGGGTGGATTCTCTCCGGAAGGCTTTTACTTATATGTTCCAGCATTCAAGTAATTTTAAGTATTATCCTGCACTCTGGTCAGTTAAAGAGGACATGGTATTCATTGAAGGGATGTTTACATTTGACTGGACTATCAATGGTTCTGTTTCAAATGCAAAAGGAGTTATGAGAGAGGTATTTTTAAAGCAACCTGATAATAGCTGGAAGATTACATATTCTGAGGAGAATCACGGGGATATAATGAAATAACCTGAACCAGAAGGATTAAATGCAGCAATTTATCGGGGATGTGGAAAAGTTAATGGATTCTGACTTTTTCTACATCCCCTTCGTTTAACAATTTTTCGTACCTTTCGACTCTAATAAATCAATTCTCAATTGTATGATTAGTTTAAGAAATTGTTTTCTGTACTTACTTCTATTGCTATTATTTTCTGCCTGTGAGAAAAACTCGGGCGTTAAAATAAAGGATAACAATTTCCTGAATGCTTTAATTAAAGAAGGTGTTGATACAGATGGCGACGGAGATATCAGTTTTAGTGAAGCCGAAGCCGTTACTTATCTTGATCTCCGCAAAAGCAATATTGAAAGCATGGGGGGAATTGGTGCATTTCTGAACCTTGATTCACTTATAATAAGAGAAAACAATATTATCGGGTTCGATGCGTCAGAGAATCTGAATCTCAGATATCTTGACTGTGAATATAATGTGATGACTTACCTTACAATCTCAAATAATATTAATCTGGAATATCTCTTTTGCTCTGCAAATAAACTGACTGTGCTGGAGGTAAAGGATATTTCAGGGCTCAGATATCTGGGATGTACTTCAAATAATCTATCTGTCATTGATGTATCACAAAATACGGACCTCGTATATTTAGGTTGCGGTGATAATGAGCTGACAACACTTGATGTTTCAAAAAATGAATCCCTTGTTACACTGCTTTGCAGTTATAATAAGTTAAGCAGCATTAACATAGGGACCAATAAATTTCTTTCAGAATTGTTTTGCGGAAACAACAGTCTGACCACACTTGACCTGTCAAAAAATAATGCTTTAAAGAAACTCTATTGTGAGGCTAACCAGCTCAGCTCACTTAATGCACTCTCCAATCCGATCCTTTCAGAATTATATTGCCAGAACAACAGGATTTCTGTATTAACATTACCTGTAAATAATTCACTGAAAATACTTGATTGTTCCGGGAATCTGGTCACGGCTCTGAACCTTGCCACAAATAATAAGCTTGTGAATATCAGCCTGAAAAGTATGACATCGCTTAAAAAGGTGTGTGTCTGGGTACTTCCTTTTCCTCCTTCCGGAGTTGTCGTTAATACTGAAGGAAGTCCGAATGTCTTCTATGCGAATGATTGTCTGAAAAAAGATTGAAATTGGATTGGTCAGGGGAGCAACCTTGAGGTTTAAGGCCGGGTAAATCAACACTATCTGAGGAAAAAGCAACTTAATCTTAAGAAGTTTTATTATCTTAGATGTTCACTTGCATTTGATGCACAAATAAAACAATATATTATGGGACTATTCAACAAAATCCGCGGGGAGTTTATCGACATCATTGAATGGCTCGACCCCACCCAGAATACAATGGTTCATCGTTTTGAAAGGTTTCAGAACGAGATCAAGAATGGCGCAAAGCTCACAGTAAGGGAATCGCAGGTTGCAGTTTTTATCAATGAAGGTCAGCTTGCTGATGTATTTAAACCCGGTTTATATACTCTTACAACTGAAAACCTGCCAATTTTGACCACCCTGAAGGGGTGGAAGTATGGATTTAACAGCCCTTTCCTGGCAGAGGTCTATTTTGTAAATACAAAACAGTTTACCGATCTGCTTTGGGGAACTCCAAATCCGGTAATGTTACGCGACCCTGAATTCGGACCGATCCGGATAAGGGCAAACGGGAATTATACAATGAAGATTTCCGATCCGGGACTTTTCATTAAAACCATTGCAGGTACAGACGGGAATTTTACAACCGAAAGCATAACCAATCAGCTCAGGAATGTTGCAATAACACGTTTTACTGATGCCATAGGAGAAAGCAAGATTCCTGTTCTCGATATGGCTTCAAATTTTGATGAGATATCAAAATTCTGTGAAAGTAAAATGAAACCTGAATTCCTTGAGTATGGTATAGATTTACTTAAATTTCTTGTTGCCAGCATCACATTGCCTGAGAATGTTGAAGCGGCGCTCGACAAGAGATCAAGCATGGGAATTATTGGTGACATGAATAAATTCCAGCAGTTCCAGATAGGTCAGTCAATGGAAGCTGCAGCCAATAATCCTGCCGGCGGTGGAGCTGCAGCCGGTATGGGAATGGGAATGGGATTTGGCATGGCCAATGCAATGATGGGACAAATGGGACAGATGGGTCACCAGCAACAACAGCCACAGGCAGGGCCACCCCCGGTCCCAGGAGCAGTAAGTTATTTTGTGGTTGTTAATGGTCAGCAGGCAGGACCATTTGATCTTAACACACTTAAACAGATGGCTGCCCAGGGACAGATTAACAGTGAAACACTTGTCTGGAAGCAGGGAATGGCACAATGGTCAGCTGCTGGCACGCAGCCAGATCTGACAGCTGTTTTCGGTGCGGTACCTCCACCACTTCCTCAAAAGTAAGATTGTCATAATTTCCGTTTAAAACAAAATGTAATTCCAATGGACCAGGAAAATAATATTTCTGAAACAATTCAGAAGGAATCCATTTGTAAAGGGTGCTCAGGCAAACTGCAGTTTGCACCCGGAACCAACCACCTGAAATGCCCGTACTGTGGCATGGAGAATGAAATTGAGCTTTCAAAAGAAGTTTTCGAGGAGATTGATTTTGAGAAATTTATAAAAGAATTTGAAGGCAGGGAAACCTCTGTTGAAGTAGCAACAATAAAGTGCCAGGGATGCGGGGCGCAGACTACCTTCAATCCGAATGTGGTTTCTGATTCATGCCCCTGCTGTGGTGCTCCCCTGGTAATCAAGGATGCAACTACTTCCCATGTAATTAAACCCAAAGCAATTCTGCCATTTGCCATAGACCAGAACAAGGCGTTTAATGAATTTGGGGAATGGATCAAGAAACTCTGGTTTGCACCGAATAAGCTGAAGAGATATGCCCGGCAGGAAGGAAAACTTACTGGATTGTATATCCCCTACTGGACCTACGACTCAGATACAGCAACTGA
>CALMJY010000091.1 GCA_937864815.1 uncultured Bacteroidota bacterium | reverse complement strand
AATCATGGCAGGTGAAAGATGGCAGTGGAAATCTATAATTGGCTTGTTCTCAGCGTAGTAATGATATAGTCTTTCTGCAGTGTCATTTGTTAACAGAAATCTTTCGTTTATAAATGGTTTCATTGCGGCTTACTTAAGTAAAAAGTGAAATATAAAGCATTTATGTTAACCGGAACGAAAATATGAATAACGGTTCACAGTATCAAGAAATATGTAATAAGTTTGTAATAAAAGAACAATTCAGAAACCATGAAGACTGATTTAAGGCATGCTGTAAATCCCAGTGATGTCAGAAAATACAATACTGATGAGCTCAGAAATGCTTTTCTTATAGAGAAGATTTTCGTTGAAGACGAAATTAACCTGGTTTATTCAATGTATGACCGTCTGATAGTAGGTGGTGCAATGCCGGTTAAGAACGAGCTTAAGCTGGAGGCTGTTGATGAGCTTAAAGCCGGTGATTTCCTTGAAAGGCGTGAGATAGGTATAATTAACATCGGGGGTGATGCTGAGATAAAGGCAGGCGGTGAAACTATCCGGCTAGGGCACAAGGAAGCTTTGTACCTCGGAAAAGGTACAACCAACGTAGTTTTTAAGTCTGTTGAGAAAAATAAGCCGGCAAAACTTTATTTTAATTCAGCTCCGGCTCATCATTCATATCCCTCCAGGAAGATAACCATAGCCGATGGCGAGACAGTTGTGCTGGGGAGCCTTGAGTCATCGAATCACAGGGCAGTTAATAAACTACTGGTCAACAGTGTCCTGCAGACGTGTCAGCTACAAATGGGGATGACAGAGCTCAAACCCGGAAGTGTGTGGAATACAATGCCGGTACACACTCATAACAGGAGGATGGAGGCATATTTCTATTTTGAAGTTCCTGAGAAACAGGGAATATGCCATTTCATGGGCGAGCCTGATGAGACAAGGCATATCTGGATGAAGAACGAGGAGGCGGTATTATCACCATCGTGGAGCATCCACAGTGCAGCAGGTACCTCAAATTATACTTTTATCTGGGGTATGGCAGGCGAAAACCTTGATTACAGTGATATGGATGTGAGAACTCCTGATACATTGAAATAACCCCCAACCCCCCCAAGGGGGGCTTAAAGAAAGAGAGATGAGAGAAATTGATAAGAGAATGTATTTTAACACAAAGCCTGGTATTATTGAGAATGCCAGGTTGTTAAGGAAAAATATGACTCATGCTGAAAATTTATTATGGGAAAAGCTTTGTAGAAATCAACTTCTGGGGTTGAGATTCCGACGACAGCATCCAATCGATATTTTTATTGCTGATTTCTATTGTCATCAGGCCAGACTTGTAATAGAAGTTGATGGACCAGTTCATGATGACCAATCCGAATATGATGATGGCAGAGAAGCAGATATTGAAAAGTATAGTTTAAAAGTAGTAAGGTTCACAAATGATGAAATAATTGATGATATTGACAGTGTCATTGCTAAAATAGAAGCAATAGTAAAAAGCAGGATTTAAAAGTCCCCCTTGGGGGATTTAGGGGTAGAAATTTTCTAAGTGAGAATTATTTTACTGATAAAAAGATTAAAGGTGGAGAAATGTTTAGTAGTCCCCCTTGTGGGATTTAGGGGTAAAAAAAATTACTATGAATAATTTGTTTGATCTGACAGGAAAAGTTGCCCTTGTTACCGGAGGCACACAGGGAATAGGACTTGCCATTGGCTTGGTGCTTGCAAAAGCGGGTGCAAAAGTGTGTGTTAATGGCCGTAATGAGGAAAAACTGAAAAGCTGCAGGGGAGCTTTCAGAAAAGAGGGACTTGAGGTTTACACTCTTAAATTCGACATAACCGATGAAAAGGATGTTGACAAAGGCATCTCTGAAATTGAAAGAGAGTTCGGACCGGTTGATATCCTGGTGAACAACGCTGGAATCATTAAGCGTCTACCTATACTCGATATGCCTGTTTCTGATTTTAAGGAAATAATTGAGATTGATCTTGTAGCAACATTTGTTATGGCAAAACGGGTTGTACCCGGCATGATTGAAAAGAGAAGCGGAAAAATCATTAACATCTGTTCAATGATGAGCGAATACGGCAGGAATAGCGTTTCAGCCTATGCATCAGCCAAGGGAGGACTAAAGCTTCTTACAAAGAACATGTGTGTGGAATGGGCAAAGTATAATATTCAGGTTAATGGAGTAGGTCCGGGTTACATTGCAACCGAAATGACGGGAGCTTTAAGGGAAAAGGGTAATCCTTTCAATGACCTGGTAATGTCAAGAACTCCGGCAGGTAAGTGGGGCACACCTGAAGATGTGGCAAATGCTGCCCTTTTCCTCGCATCAAAAGCCAGTGACTTTGTAAACGGACATATCCTTTATGTCGACGGGGGTATACTGGCTAACTTTGGTTACGTAAAAGGTGAAAATGACTTGTAATGGTTCCCCTCCTGGGAGGGGCGAGGGGTGGGTTGGTTAATAAACTGATTACCATTTAACCACAGAGACACGAAGAGCACAGAGAACCACAGAGTTTTATAACAAGAAGACTATTTGAGAAAGTATCTCAGTCCAACAGATATTCCGAAAGCACTTGCTGATACATCCTCACACCCCGCCATTAAGGAATTCATCTGATCAGGTTTGGTCGTTAATTTAAAGGAGGAAGATGATGGATAATCAGAGATTGCTGATAGTATCTTACGGTAATCCACACCAAATGTCAGTCTGAGGTTTCTTTGAAGACTTAATTCAGCACCTGCAGATGCAAATAATTCATAATTAAGCGATTTGATCATCAGTTCTCCGCTTCCGATGTTATTTGAAGATGACTCAAATCCCTCAAACGGAACATCGCTTATTGTTACATTATATTTTGAGTAATATCCTGAGTAATCGAAAGTTCCGGTATTATCATAAGCTGAATTCATATGCAGCAAAAGGTTTACTCCTGGTTTGATATAGAAACCAAACTTTTCAGAAACAGGTATACTGACATTCAGAACCAAAGGGATTGTAAGAAAAGTGATTTTCTGTGTTTCCTCAATCCCGCTTCCTGAAATATTCCGCTTATAACTTTCACTTTCCGAATCTATTGTGTCGTAACTATTGGTGTAGGTTCCAAGATCAAAAGATGAGTTGTATATAATGAAACCGATGCCTGAAGAAACCGCCAGGTATGATGACAGCGAATAACCGATATCCAGATTTGATGATATTGAGGTGGCAGGAGTACTTTCAACAGCGGCTATGGATGTTGTACCGTTATTGACAATAGATGTTTTTACCGGACTGATATTCAGTCCAAGATAAAGACCTTTCCTGTTTCTGGCATTTATGTCAATTCCCTGCGCTCCTGCATGCTGATTTATTAACAGTAGCAGCAAAATAATTGCAGGAATGAATCTTGTGTTTATTGTCATTTTCATCTCTAATAACTTTAACTACCTTGAAATTACCAGCCTGTTATGAGAAATATCCTTTTGATTAACAGTTATTTTTATTGTATAAATACCATGTTCAAGATGTTCTACCTGTATTTCCCTTACAAGTACCTCGTCAGGTTTATCAGTTATATCTTCAAGTACCTTTATTCCTGAAGAATTGTAGAATGAAATAACAGCTTTTCCCGTATTTTCATCTGAAATGCTTAAAGTAATCCTGTTGCCTGCTGGATTGGGGTAAATAATCACTCCTTTTGAACCTGCAGTTATATCAATATTATTTGAATAGTTTTTACATCCATCCTTATCAGTCGCATAAACTCTGTAGCTGCCGGCAATCTTATTGGTATTATAGAATGCTTTTGTTGTCACTGTTGAAACCAGTTCCGGTCCCCTGTACCATTGCCATGAAGTGAAGGTATTGTTAATATTATAACAAACAAGTACTGAGTTCCATTTTTTCGCAATAACAGGAACATTGCCTGTAGGGACTGACTGAATGACAACTCCTGATAAGGGCAACGAAGTACAGCCTGCATCATTGGTTACAGTAAATGTATAGGTGCCCGGAGCCAGTGAGGCGATCGTTCTGCTTGTCCCGGATCCTGTAACTGAAATATTTCCGGGAGATATGCCAACCGACCAGTTACCTGATGATGGAAGTCCGTTGATCGTAACACTGCCGGTTGGAACTGTACACGTTGGCTGTACAACTGTGCCGGCAGTAGGTGCGGAGGGAGTTCCGGGAGCCACATTGATAACAACATCAGTTGATGCAGCAGAGGTGCATCCAGAGGTATTCGTTACTGTATATGTAAAAGTACCTACCGGTATGCTGCTTATAGTTGTGCTGACACCTGAGCTTTGGGTTGTTACATTTCCCGGTGACCTTGTAAGTGTCCAGGTCCCGGAAGAGGGCAGTCCGCTGAGCTGAACGCTTCCGGATTGCACTGAGCATGTAGGCTGGGTAACTGTGCCCACTACAGGAGAAGTTGGTGTAACAGGCTGTGCATTGATAGTAACAGGTGATGATGAGGGTGATGTAACTGAGGAGGCATTGGTTACTGTAAATGTGTAAGTACCCGTTGCAAGACCAGATATGGTTGTTGAAGTGCCTGTTCCCTGGGTAGTGGTTCCTCCCGGTGTTCGGGTAAGGGTCCAGGTTCCTGAGCCAGGCAATCCGCTAAGTGAAACACTGCCGGTTGCCAAAGTACAGGTAGGGTGTGTAATTGTCCCGATAACAGGTGCTGGTACAGGAGGTGTATCCGCAATAGCATTTCTCAGGACAGATACCGATGCACTGCCGGCATTTGCAACTATAATTTCGGGTTTATTATCACCATCAAGATCACAGATGGCTGATCCCCAGGGCATTGTGGCTGTGGGGTATTCTATCTTACCTGCAAGGGAACCGCTGGAAAATGTACCTGATGTATAATTATTTTTCAATACTGCAACAACACCTCCATTGTAATTGGGAACAACAAGATCAGGTTTCCCGTCTCCGTCAATATCACCTATTGAGACAAATTCCCCCCGTGTTGCTGCAAAATC
>CALMJY010000090.1 GCA_937864815.1 uncultured Bacteroidota bacterium | reverse complement strand
ATCCATTTTAACCATTTCACATAAGGAATCCTTGCCATTCCGAGGACGCCAATAAGCACACCTGATGTGGGAGCAATCATATCTGTGAAACCTGCACCAAACTGAAAGGCAACAATGGTTGCCTGTCTTGAAAGACCTACTATATCAGAGAATTCGGCCATGATGGGTATAGTAAGGGCAGCCTTTGCAGAACCTGAAGTAATAACCAGGTTTAGCAGTGATTGAAAACCATACATTATTGTAATTGCCGATATCTTGCTTGCACCCTGAAGAGCACCTGAAAGTGAGTGTAATACGGTGTCAATTATCCGTCCATCTGTTAAAATTGCAATTATGCCACCGGCAAATCCCACAACCAGTGATGCCGATACAATATCCTTTACGCCTTCAACAAATAATTTTGTAATTTCTCCCGGTTTCTTTCCGGCTGCAAAACCTGTTACAATTCCCATTGCCAGAAACAGTGCAGCAATCTCCATAATGTACCATTCAAATCCGAGGACCCCGATAATGAGGCAGATCATTGTAAAAGCAAGTATGTTAAGGATAAAAAAATGAATGGATTTCTTTAGAGTAATATAGCTGGAAAGAATGAATAATCCTGCACATACAGGCAAGAGGGGTGAAGAAATATCCGATAAACCTATTTTCATTGTTGTAAGGGGATATTTAACAGCGAATATTATCAGAACTGTTCCGGTCAGAAATGCGACTACCCATGCAGAAGCAGGAGTATGATATTTAATCTCATCAATATGTGAATTCCCCTTTTCACGCCAATAAGAGTCGGCCTCATACATTGGACTCAGTGAAGGATTTTTTCTTATCCTGGCAGCATACAACAGGACCGCTGCAATACCGGCAAAGGTGATTATTATCCATGCAACTACCCTGTATTCTATTCCAGTAAAAAGAGGCACACTTGCAAGTCCCTGGGCTATACCTACCGTAAACGGATTAAGAATGGCACCAGCAAAGCCAATATGGGCTCCGAAGTAACACAGTGCAACTCCGACAAGAGAATCATAACCCATAGAAATTGAGAGAGGAACAAAAATAACAGCAAAAGCTATAGTCTCCTCCGACATACCGAATACCGCACCGAAAAAACTGAAAAGGATCATTATCAGGGTGATAATGATATTGTTTACACCCATAAACCTGACTGGCCGGTATTTTTCCATTTTCCTCGTAAATCCAAGGAAAGAGAATATCCCCACATCAATTGCCTTTGTTTCATTCATGATCCAGAAAGCTCCTCCTATCATGAGCACAAAGACTATTATGTGAGACATGTTTATGAAACCTTTATAGAAGGCTGAAAATATCTGCCATGTCTGGGGCTGGCTGTCAATGTACTTGAATGATCCGTTTACAATTACGCTTCTTTCAACTCCGTTTACAGTTACCGTTTCCCTGTCATACCTTCCGCCCGGAATTATCCAGGTCAGCATAGCTGATATAATAACTATGCTGAAAACGATTACAAGATTATGCGGGATGGAGAATCTGAAGCGCATATTCCGGATTACATCAGTTCTTTTATCCCCATATTCCAGAGTGTAAAGCCAAAAATATCGGCATATTGCTCAATAGTTTTGCTTACCGGAGTACCGGCACCATGGCCTGCTTTTGTTTCGATCCTTATCAGAACCGGATTTTTTCCAGCCTGTTTTTCCTGGAGGTTGGCAGCAAACTTAAATGAGTGGGCGGGAACTACTCTTTCATCTTCCATCCAGCGGTATGGATCCGGAACTGTGGTTCCGAAATAGTTATCAGTTACATCCCCTTTTTTTGAAACCGGATATTCTGTCTTTTTGCCTGCAGGGCTTTTACACGAATAAAATACTGACATCGCAATAAAAATTATAATAATGTTTTTCATGGGTATTAGATTATTTATTTGAGAATTTGTAACAGGATTGTATTTTCTTAATCCAAAACTAAGAAAAAAATCAGAGATATCAATTCCATATCCGCTTCGTGGAATTTAATGGTAAACTGCAATCATTTTCTACAAAACCTTAACCGCTACGCGGTATAGATATCTGGTAATATTCATCCGGATGCAGTGAAATTGGTATTGTAGCTTATCCGGAAATATTTATAGATTTGCAGTTCAATTTTAAACAATAACTATTATGAAAAGAATATTTTTTTCGATGATTCTTGTCACGATTTTAACTGTATCCGTAAATGCTCAGGATTACAAGACAGGGATAGGTCTGAGAGGAGGAACAGCATGGGGGCTTACACTGAAACATTTTGTAAGCGAGAAGTCGGCATTTGAAGGTTTTCTTTATGCTTACAGTCATGGATTTAATGTAACAGGTCTTTATGAAATACACTACAATGCATTTGATGTTGACAACCTAAACTGGTATTTCGGGTTTGGTGCCCATGTTGGTAACTATAATGATCCTGATACCGATTTAAGTGATTTTGTACTGGGTGCAGATGGTGTTCTTGGAATAGAGTATAGTTTTACAGAAGCTCCGATAAATATAGGTGTTGACTGGAATCCTTATGTTAACGTTCTTGGAAATAATGGTTTTTTTGCCGGAAGCGGCGCTATATCAATAAGATACATTTTCTAGAACAATAATATTAAAAAAATTAAAAGGGGCTTCTTCAGGCCCCTTTTTTATTAATGTGGAATTTCATAGTTTTAATAAATTTTAAGTCATTTAAAAAGAAGCAGCCAAATGAAAAAGTTATTTTCCACAGGATTAGTTATTTTTTTGTTGTCGTTTCTGTTAACGGCACAGACCAAATTCAACGGTCTGGAGATGAACATGGGCAACCTTTACAGGTTGTCTGACGCAAAAACAAGATCAATAAGCCCCGAGAATTTCACAGGTGAAAAAGGCAAAGGGGGCATGGCTGATCCGGCCGACAAGGATAAACCCAACACCGCCAATGCCGCTAATGCTGCACGTGATCTGGGGAAAGGCTGGAAAGTAAATCCATATGTCAGGATCAAATCCGGAGAGGTTTTCACTATGGCAGAGATCGAAGGTCCCGGAGCAATTCAGCATATATGGATGACGCCAACAGGTAACTGGCGTTTTTCAATCATCCGGGTTTACTATGACGGGGAAACAGAACCTTCGGTTGAATGCCCTATTGGTGACTTCTTTGGCATGGGATGGAATGTATACGCTCCGCTTGTATCTTCAGCCATTTGTGTTAATCCGGGAAGTGCCTTCAATTCTTACTGGGTAATGCCATTCAGGAAGAAATGTAAGATTACCATGGAGAATGTGAATGACACCGATCCGATGACTCTTTATTACCAGATAGATTATACACTGACTGATGTTCCTGCGGATGCAGCATATTTTCATGCACAGTGGAGACGTCAGAATACGAATGAAACATCCGACTATACAATCATTGATGGTGTAAAGGGCAAGGGTCATTATGTCGGTGTATACCTCGCCTGGGGTGTCAATAACAATGGCTGGTGGGGTGAAGGCGAAATCAAATTCTTCATGGACGGAGATAAGGAATTTCCTACGATATGCGGCACGGGAACCGAAGATTATTTCTGCGGATCATATAACTTCGACAGGGAAGGGAAGTATACGGAATTCTGTACTCCTTACAGTGGTTTGCACCAGGTAATCCGCCCTGACGGAACCTATAAAGCGCAGCAGCGGTTTGGACTCTATCGCTGGCACATACTTGATCCTGTCAGATTTGAAAGTGATCTGAAAGTTACCATCCAGGATCTTGGCTGGAGACAGGCAGGAAGATATCTTCCGCAGAAATCGGATATTGCATCCACATGCTTCTGGTACCAGGCTGAGCCTCATGCCAGATTCCCAAAACTGCCCTCATGGCAAAAGCTTGAAGTCAATTAGGACGACCAGTTGAGTATCCGCCAGCCTCTTTCTGAGGCAGTTTTGCTGAGTTTCCGTGACGGGTTGATGCATACCGGGTGACCTACAGAAAGAAAAACCGGAAGATCTGAAACTGAATCACCGTAATAAAAAGACTCAGAGAAGTTAGTGTTATTTTTATAACAATACTCCCTGAGTCTTTCCTTTTTCCCTTCGCCGAAACATAATATACCGGAAGGGGTTCCTGTCAAGGTTCCGTCTTTTGATTCCAGTTCCGTACAGATAAAATCATCAGCTCCAACCTTTCCGGCAATTATCCTGCATACCTGAGTCACAGTGGCAGAAAG
>CALMJY010000089.1 GCA_937864815.1 uncultured Bacteroidota bacterium | reverse complement strand
GCAATATGGGGAGGTTGTGTTACCTGACGTCGCACCGGGCACCCGTCCCTGTACTTTAACCAGAAATTTGTCACAGTGCAGAATTTAAATTGAGGGCAGTTGCGGGTGTTAGGGGGCATGAACCATTACGAATTTGTCTTGGGTGTAGGTTTAGAAGCAAAAACTATGACTAACAACTTACCCACAGTCCATTTTAAGGGCAGTACTTTAATTATACTAACTTAAGAAGTTCATCCTCTAGAAGAGTACTTTTATCATCTTCAGTCATGGATGCTACTTTCACTGAATACACAGTTGCTTCCTCTCCTGGATGACATCGAAATCCAATTTGATTTGTCTTATTATCTATGGAATTATAATATTTATCGAATGGTTCATGAGACAAATCTTGTTGATAAATTTTAATATCATTTATTTCAATCTTGATTATGCTGCCATGCACAGACGTCTTAATGTTTAAACGTTCCTTATAATTGATGGTTTCTTTTATTATTAATCCATCAAATACATGGTAATGACTTTTTGGATTAATATCCTTTTTTGAAAAAATATGCGGTGTCAAATGTCCATCAGTACTAAGATTAAACATTACACAGAAATCAATTAGACTATCTTCAAAATTAAATTTGGTACCATTTACTACCCATCCAATTGTACTACGATTAATTAAGCATTCAAATTCAAATATATAATCCTGAAGGAAAGCAAGATGTTTAGATAATACTGGTAGATGGGCATTTGAAAACCTAAATCCATTAAATGTCAATGAGTAATCACATCCTAATGGAGTATCCCATTTCTTTAGAAATAAATCTTGATCGTTAAATGCTTCATAGTAATCTGGGACAATTAGGCCTTGGTCATCTATAATATGGCTCTCCTTAAAGAATTGTGATAACCAATTATTTAGCTTAGTTGCGTATTCTTTATAACTTTCATATTGGAGTCTTTTTAAAGCGTAAAGATCACTTGGGCATTTAGAAATATTCGATAATAATATTGCAATTTTTGAACGATGCTTTGCTTTAAGAGCATAGCCTAATTCAAATATTACATTTTGAGAACCCGAGGAAATATCCGCAATAAAATAGTCACATTTAGTGATCTGATCTAGAATCTGATCTAGCAGACTTTCTGTCAACAAATCTTTTTCGTTTATTATAGGTTCAATATTATATGCATCACATAACCTAGTGATAATTTTACATTGGGTTTCATAAAACTTTCCACATGGTATTGCAAAAAATACTTGAATGAGGGGCTTCATTTCTTTATTTATTAAAGGTTAAGGAACTGTCAGACATACAGTGAAATATAGCCTATTACAGCCCGACAATACAGATGGTTGTGTTACCCGACACTGCATCCAGGTAGAGTACAGGTTATTTAGCCAGAAAACTGTCACGGTGCTGGATTTAAATTGCGAGTAGATGCGTGTATTCGGGTTCAGGCACCATTACATATTTGTCTTGAGGGCAGAAGCAAAAGCAAAAAGTGTGACAAGCACATTAATTATACCGTCCGCTTATGTAGAGTTATTTTTTATTGATAAATTTAGCTAATTTATCCTTGAAGATTCCATTACCAAATCCTGTCCATTTTTCGATAATTGTGTCCTGGGGATTAATCAAAATATAGGTAGGCATACCATTTATCCCATATATAGAATAAGCTCCAGCATATGTGCCTTTTCCATCAGAGAGATTAATCCATGTTACACTATCTCTTTTAGTTGCCTCTTTCCATAAATTAAGATTAGTGTCCAAATTGATTCCTACAATTGTTAGATCATTTTTATAAATTTCATTAATTTCTCTTAATTCCGGTGCAGCTAATATGCACGGATAACAACCAAGACTCCAAAAGTCAAGAAGAATAAATTTACCTGAAAAATCCGATAATTTAAATTGTTTCCCGTCTAAATTATGGAGTTTAAGGTCAATCAATTTGTCTCCAATAACCGGGGGAACAGGTTGGTCAAGTTTTGTCAGAATCCCTTCACCAATGAGAGAGTTTTTATATTTTTCATCCATCTCATTGAATATGTTTCTGATCTTACTTTTGTCAATGGAACTGAATGCTGCTATCGCATAAAGCTTATTTAGTGAGGTCAAGTTGTTGATGTTGTTAATGTTGTCTTTTAGAACATCAAATTCAATAGTATAATTAATCTTTGAAACTGAGTCAATCGCATTTAAGAGATAGGTTTGGAGTTCTCTGTTTTGCAGATCGGCCATTCTGACAAGTGATAAACTATCAATTAATCTGTTTTGATTCTTAGTCTTCTCATTAAATAGGTTTAATATCTTTTGTTCTGCAATATCACTTGAAGCATCCCATGTAGATAAGAAGTTACCAGAGCCAGTTATTTTAATTTTAGTGTAATCAGCCCAAAACATGCAAGAACCCGCATAATTTTTTCTATCCTGGATAATTAAATGCATCTTGGTAGGCTTTTCTAATAAAATACCTGAGAAACTGAACTTCCCATTAAAGATTGTATCTGTTTCAATTAATTTCCCGACATTATCATACATCTGAAGAAGGCTTATGAGAGTATTGTCAGTGACATTTTGAATATTACCAGTAATCTCATAATGGTCCATTTTTTTACATGATACCAGATTGATTACAGCAAAAAGAATTAAAAGTTTTTTCATTAGCGGTAATGGTTAGTTTAAATTTATTAACGAATATTTGGGAGAGTTTGAAAATGCTACATAACGACCCGGCAATATGGGGAGGTTGTGTTACTCGACGAAAGCACTGGGCAGAGTCCTGATACCCCTAGCACCGTCCGTTGTAGTGCGTTATTTTTTAATCTCTATTATTTGTCCAGTTTTATCATTAACGACAATTTTACCCTTGTGGCTGTTACCAAGCATTCCATTAAATGTAACATTCTCTCCATCATAACCTATTGAAATAAACGAATCGAATTTTGTGGTGTCATAGAGGTTATCATATCTCCAGATATATTGTCCATTATTTAAGTTAAATTTACCAATAAATCCTATCGAAGCTACAAAACTTATAGAGTCAACAATTACTGGTCCTGTGACATTAAAACCTCCCATATCCTGTCTCCATTTTAGAAGGAAATTCTTATCAAAACATTCAATAAAGCTTGCTCCTGCATCCATATCAGTTTCAGTATAGAATATTAACAGATTATTTTTATAAAAATATAAGTGAGCCTCTGAAATGATTTCATCAGTCTGAAGTTTTATTGTATTAATTTTTTCCCCAATCTGCATTCTTAACAGTCCATTTGGATATAATGTGTAATGATAATTTTCAAACAATCCAGAGACTGTATCATACTCTGATATTCCATTGGTCATCGCTTTAATTCTTGTTGGCGATATGAAGACAATATTGTTTCCAGGAGGGGAATTGCTAACAATGGTAGAATCTGAAATTTGTTTAATTATTCCATTGTCAGAATTCTTAAATTGGCAATTTGATAGAAGAAAAACCATTGCAAGGAGTGAAATATTACGTAGTTTCATTGGGTTTAATTTATGTGATGAGTCCCTTTAAAAATTTTAAAATGCTTACAATGAATATATTAATTGTAATTCAAAGATAGTAAATTCGTGTTTCATTAATTTGGTTGTTTGTGTGGTTTTTGCAAAGTCCTGGTAGATAGGCAGGAGTTCCGTGTCACGATTAAGTTGTCCAGATGATTGAGTCCCGATAAATATGCAGGGTTTGTCACGTCACGATAAAACTGTCTAAGTGGCGATGCAAAAACCATGACAACTGAGCGAAAGCCAGCAGCCCTATTGACTTTGTCTCGGTAGCAGGATTTGTCATGATACCGAAATTTTGATGAGTGGAAATAAATTTGATCGCATGGACCTTTGGTGCTGATTACTAATCTGTCCGGGCTGCTGAAGACAATTACCTATACCATCCATGTTATGGTTAGATTTTGTTTTTTAAGAGGGTAAATGATATTGTAAGATTTATTGCGTAATTATTTAATCCATAGTAAAATCCGGAGTTTTTGGATTCGATAATTGTCCCATTATAATCTGCTGAAGTTTTTTCATAGGTGTATGAAATATTCGGGACTATTTCAGATGAGACATTAATTGTATTATTAATCTTATAGTGAAATCCGAACACAAATCCCAATCCAGTCGAATATGAATCTCCATGATTATTATCTGATGAATTTGTAGTTTTATAGTTGTGTCCTTGGTATGAATTAATTAAATCTGATCCGAGATACAAATAGAAATTTTCTGCTATGTTTTTTCTTTTCTCAAATCCTACACTGAAACCAAGTCCATAAGCATTTGTATTACTTTTTGAATCTGTTGTCGATGTATGTTTGGAAGTTGAACCGGTTATAGAAAATAATGATAACCTGGCAAGAGTACTTTCATTTCCGCCTTTATAGCTTGCTCCGAAAGTATTTCCACTGATACTTAATCCAATTTCCCTAATCTTGGTATTAATATCTTGCGCCAAAGTTGATAATTGTGTAACGAGAAATAATACGAGAATGCAATAGAATTTATTCATAATCATGATGTTTTAAATTAGTATGTTAAGTTAGAAAGTCTCATTCTGAAGTAAAAGGTCAATCGATAATCTGCCTTTACATGTTAATTAATTTAGTTATTTGCCTGTAAGTGTCTGGTTATCATAAATTCTGAATAACGGTAAATTTGCCTAGTCTTGTTGTTATCCTGAGAAGTCTACGGAACTCTCTCAGTAGTAGGAAATTAACCATAATGGCCCGGCAATATGGGGAGGTTGTGTTACCCAATGCAAGCACCGGGCAGAGTCCCGGTACTTTGGCCAGAAAGTTGTCCCAGCGGCAAGCCACCATGGCGCAATTTTTGCAAATCAAGGTACAGGTTATTAGTCCCGATATTTCACTATCCTGTCCGCCTGCAGCCAAAAGATCTTGTTTGAAATTCGAAAGTTTGCTTGTCATGATTAACTGTCCAGGTGTGGTATGCAAAAATTGTGACAAGTTTATTAAACATACCGTCCACTTTGGAGCATTTAAAAATGTCCTGTAAAAAAATTGTTCTTAATCATTTGATCAAGATCGGTATCTAACAGGTAAATAATAAATTCACAAGAGTTTTAAAAATCTATTTTGGCCTAATCACAATTCCTTTGTAATTAATCGAGTTGTTTAATTGAAAATTGAATGATACCGTGTAACCGACAGGTACTTTTGTATGATATAATCCTTTTTTTGCTCTGAATACATTTGATCCGGGAGTCCATTTAGGCATTTCTCTGATTGCTCTGATACATGCACTATCTATATCATTTTGAAGGCTTTTGTAAATTCTAAAATTTTTTGTTGATCCATCTACGTCTATTATAAAGAATACAGTAGTTAAGCCAGTAATACTGTCTTTAATTGCCGATTCTGGATATATTGTATTTTCAGAGAGGTATTTAATTACAGCTTTCTCACCACCGGGAAATTCAGGCATTGTCTCAAATTCAAATAAGCAATCTTTCCACTTTGGATCAATTTCGAAAAAAGCAGTATCAGAATGATCTGGATTATATTTTGGTAAATCATTTTTTTGACAAATACCCTCGTTTATAAATGAATTAATGATTAGAAAAGTTGAGATCAACACCATAATTTTCATAGTTGCGATCTGTTTGTGTACATATTAATCCAATCTGTCAAATTTTGTACCACTAATCTTGGGTAGATATTCAAAGAATTGTTTCTATGAGAATTAATTATACTTTCAGCCGTTAGGCGTCGGAGCTATTAATCACGGTAGAAGAATTGAAATTGTCGAGTCAAGGTTAAGCTGTCATGATACATAATCAAGGTAAACGGGTTCATTTTTTCGTGGTTTGATAGATATTCTTGAGTGACGTGTTTGGGGCAACTCTGACGCCTAACGGCCCGGCGGTATAATTAGCTGTCTCTTATACACATCTCCGAGCCCACGAGACAGGCAGAAATCT
>CALMJY010000088.1 GCA_937864815.1 uncultured Bacteroidota bacterium | reverse complement strand
AATTCTTACAGCAACCATATCAACAGCAATCCACCCAATCAGCGAACATCCGGAATGGAAGCTGATTTAAGTAATCAGTCAGATGGAACGAGCACTTACCTATACTAAGGATAAGCTTCTGTACAGAGGTATTATGGGGACCGGAGGTATTGGGTCAGGAAAGTTCTTTGTGCTGAATGGCAATGAAACCCTGGGAAGGGAAGAGAGCAGGAGCGGACACTTTCTGAGTGTAAATGATTACTGTAAACAACATATTATACTGCATTATATTAAGGTACTTCTGGGGATAGATTTCTCAGTAATACCGGTAGGCCAGGTTGGCGACGATGAAACTGGCAGGATCCTTTATGATGAAATGAAAGAGACCGGATTTGTGATGGACCTCGTGGAAATAATGCCCGGAGTAAACACCCTCTTTTCATTTTGTTTTTATTATCCCGATGGCAGCGGAGGAAACCTTACAACTGATAATTCAGCCAGTTCAAAGGTTGATCCTTCATATATTGAGAAGGCATCCGGGATAATCTCAGGACTTGGTTCTGAAGGGATAATTGTTGCTGCTCCCGAGGTGCCTGTTGAATCAAGGATAAAGCTTCTGGAACTGGGAAAGCAAAACGGATTATTCTGTTCGGCTTCCTTTACTTCAGAAGAGATAAGAGGGGTAGTTGATACGGGATTGATGAATAAGGTTGATTATCTAGCATTAAATATCGACGAAGCCTCTGCACTGGCTGATGATAACACTGACAAAACGGATAACAGGGAAGTGGTACTGGATGCCATAAAAAAACTGCAGAAGGACAACAGGGGAATAATAGTTTCGGTAACCTCAGGGAAACAGGGAAGCTGGTGCTGGGATGGAAATAACCTGAATTTTTTTAAGGCAATTGAAACAACTGCAATAAGTACAGCAGGAGCAGGCGATGCATTCTTTTCAGGGATGCTTACAGGCCTTGCTCTCGGACTTAATGTTTCTGATGCACAACAGCTCGCAACACTTATTGCAGGGTTGAGTGTTACATCACCCGATACCATACATAAAGGTATTGACAGGCAATTACTTAAAAAGTTTATCAAAAAATCTGATATTAAATTTTCTGAAACAGTAACTAAACTATTGGAGGATAAATAAAATGGGAGTAATAATGCGGATTATTCAAAGATTTGACCCTGCCGGTGAAGGTGGGAGACAAAGAGCATGAGGAACTATACAGAAAACAGGTGAAAATGATGAATAAAATCAGGATAGAGTTTTATAAGACACTTGATTTCTGAAAGTGTTAATTATTCTTAAAACATTACAATTTTTTCTTCTTTAATTTTTGTTGATTAAATTTGGATTGAACAGTTCGATTAACTTACAACTATCTGCATAATATTATTAAACGAATACCTGAAACCATGCTTAAGAAAAACTTACTGCTTATCTTCCTCGTTTTCTCCCCTGTAATTATAGGGCAGAAGGCGTCTATAACTCTGGAAAAGAGAGATATTCTTACCTATCCTTACAATGATCCCAATCCGGTTCCTATTCTCACTGAGCGCAGGGATGAGATCTATCCTTACCACTCATTTCACGGATATGCCATTAATGGCAAAGTTCAGAAATGGGATGTTGTAAAGCTGGAGAATGATTATGTACAGGTATGGGTAATGCCTTCCGACGGAGGTAAAGTATGGGGAGCAATTGAAAAATCAACCGGTCGGGAGTTTGTTTACAGGAATGAAGTTATGAAATACCGTAACATTTCGATGAGAGGCCCATGGACATCCGGAGGGATTGAAATGAACTTTGGTTTTATTGGCCACAATCCATCAACATGTGTACCTGTCGATTATAAGATGGTTGAAAATTCTGATGGAAGTGTAAGCTGTATTGTTGGCAACTATGACCTCCCTTCACGCACCAAATGGTATGTTGAGGTTAGGCTGCCAAAGGATAAGGCATATTTTGAAACATACGCCATGTGGGTCAACCCTACTCTTCTCAACCAGACCTATTATAACTGGATGACTGCAGCGGCCGTTGTTACCGAAGACCTGGAATTCCAGTACCCCGGATCGGGTGAAATCGGCCATGGGGGAGAATATGGACTTTGGCCGGTAAATGAGGAAGGACGAAATGTATCATGGTACAAGAACAATAATTTTGAATCAAGCAAATCATACCATGTTGTTGGGGAATTCAATGACTTCATGGGTGGATACTACCATAATTCTAAATTCGGTTATGGTCACTGGGCACTTTATGATGAGATGCCGGGTCATAAACTCTGGCTGTGGTCACTGGCAAGGGATGGCGGAATATGGGAACAGCTGCTTACCGACAGTGATGGTCAATACATGGAATATCAGGCAGGTCGTATGCATAACCAGTATGGAGGAACAGCTGCGTTTAAAACACCTATTTCCCAGACTCCATTTAATCCGGGACTTACCGACCGCTGGCATGAAATATGGTTCCCTGTTAAGGAGATTGGCGGAATGACAGAAGTTTCACCCTCAGGAGTCCTTCACGTTGATGCAAAAGAAGGTAAACTGGAAGTAGGGGTCAACTCCTTCGCATTTGTTACAGGAAAGATTGTTGTAAAATCAGGAGGGAAAATTGTCCTTACAGAGGAAAAGAGCTTCAAGCCCATGGATGTTTTTAAAACCTCTGTTGCCATGGATGCTAGTGCTGATTATGAGGTGAATGTTGAAGGTATGGACCTCAAATACAGCCCAAAGGACAGGAAAGTACTCAAGCGTCCTTTTGTATCAACAATGCCGAAGGATATTATAACTGCGGCCTCACTTTACCAGGAGGGTAATGAGCTTAAGGAAGCAAGAAATTATGTAAAAGCTGAGGAGATCCTGAAAAAGTGCCTTGAAAAAGATCCTCTCTATATTGATGCCTATGCCTCGCTCGCTGAAGTACTTTACAGATCGATGCGCTTTGACTCGGCTCTGTATTATGCCAATAATGCTCTGATGCTCGATACATATCATCCTGCAGCCAACTTCTTTGCGGGTATTACCTATCAGGCAAAGGGTAATCTCACAGATGCACACGAGAGTCTGGGCTGGGCGGCCCGTTCACCTGAATACCGTTCAGTAGCCTATGCACAAATGGCTGCCATTGAGTTCCTTCTTAATGATAAAGCCCTTACTGAGCATTATGCTAAGCAGGCCCTCGATTATAACAGATATAATTTCAATGCATTGCAGGTTCTTACCGTGCTTTACAGGAAATCGGGTGAAAAGGCAAAGGCTGAGAAGACAATTCAGACTATTCTCAGTGTTGACCAGCTGAGTCATTTTGCCGACTTTGAGAATTATCTGCATAACCCGAATGCTGACAATCTGAAGCTCTTTACCTCAACCATCACAAATGAGATGGCTTATCAGACCTATCTCGAGCTGGCAATGACTTATTATGGACTGGGACTTAAGGATGATGCATATGCAGTTCTCGAGAAAGCCCCTGTTCATCCTATGGTTGCACTCTGGAAGGCGTATATCAAACAGGATAATGCATTGCTGAATGAAGTTGCGGTTGCTTCTGCTGACTTTGTTTTCCCTTACCGTACAGAGGATATCGCGGCACTGGAATGGGCGGTCTCAAAAAACAACAACTGGAAGTTCAGATATTACCTTGCTCTTAATAAGATAGCTATTCAGCGCAAGGCCGAAGGTATTAAGCTTCTGGGTGACCTTGGCCAGGAGCCTGATTATGCCCCGTTCTATCTTACAAGAGCTGAGCTTATGGTTCCTAAGGACGATGCAAAGGTTCTTGCTGATTTACAGATGGCTGCAAAGCTTGCACCCAACGACTGGAGAGCTGCAAACAGGCTTATACAGTATTACTCTGAAAAGAAAGACTACAAAACGATGCTCACGCTTACCACAGCTGCCTACAAAAAATTCAAGGGAACACAGGCAATTGAAGTACAGCATGTACTTGCCCTTATCAATAACGGTCAGTATGCCAATAGTCTGAAACTGCTTGATGCAATGACTATTTTACCGGGTGAGGGTGCACAGGAGGGCAAAGTCATTTATGAGCAGGCATCATTGCTGATGTCGATGGACCTTATTGCCAAAAAGAAATATGCTGATGCTATTAAGATGATCGATAAGTCGGGAGAGTATCCCGAGCACCTTGGCGTTGGAAAACCCTATGTTGTTGATACCAGGATTCAGGATTATCTCAGTATATACTGCCTGGATAAGCTGAACCGCAAACAGGAAACAGAGCCTCTGAAGAAATCGATTGCAGACTATAAAGCCCGCCGCAGAGATCCTTCATACAGCAATATCCTCACTGTTAATGTCCTGAATAATATGGGCGATAAAGCTGCTGCTGATGAAATGGTTATGAAGATGGCTGAATCGAATATCCCGGCACAGAAATGGGTTGCAGCTGTCGCTAAGAACGACCAGGCAGCTGCTGCAGAGATTGAAAAGAGAGTTGGTGCTGATGTTAATCTGCAGATCATTAAAAAGGTACTGGAGGTGACAAAATAGATATTTTAACCACAGAGACACGGAGGACACTGAGTAACACAGAGATACTCTGACTTTGTCCTCCGTGATACTCTGTGATCTCTTTGTCTCCGTGATTTATTCTTGCCGCCTGTCGCCTAAAGCCTTATGAATATCTTCTTCTTATACAGGTAATAACACATATACCACACCATTGCCACAACGGTAATTGTGACCATCACGTTTTTCCCCACATCTCCCATCCAGAAGAAGATCCTTGAAATAAAGGGATCGGCTGCTAAGTAAAGAAGGTTTTTGCCCCCCAGATTTGAGAAAAGATAGATGAATATTGCATTCATCCCCACTATAGCAAAGAACATCAGCGTCCTGGTATATTTCATTATATCAATAAGCCAGTAGGAGAAAGCCATTGCAACAAGGCAATATCCACCGCTTACAATAATGAAAGAGCTTGTGCAGATCCTTTTTATTATTGGTATCCAGGGATCCATAAGATAACCGGTAATTATCATAATTATGCCGGGAATAAGCATTATCATCATCTTTTTCATGTGCGAAAAGTCCTTCATAAGAAGCATTCCAACGAGTACTCCCCATATGGTATGGGCTGATGTTGGTATTATATTGATTGAGACCCAATGGCCGGTGCTCAGATGTCCGGAGATCAGCATGTCAAACCATGCACCGAAGTTTTTATCGGGTGTGAACGGTTGGTTAAAACCTTCTACAGGGAAAACCTGGTAGATGACATCTGAAAGGATGATCATTGCAAATGAGACTGCCAGCTGAATTTTGAAGTCGTACCTCATCAGGAGAAATGCCACCAGGTAGGTGAAGGAAAGCTGTGCGAGCACATTCTGAAAGGCATATGAATTGCGGTCGGAACCCAGCATAAAGCCAAGGGCAAGAAGCCAGAATGACCTTGAAAGGGCGTGCATAAATGACTTTTTCCATGAGTCGCCGCGAGCCATTCTTTTCGCAAGTGAAAAGGGCATCGCTACCCCTACAATGAACATGAAGAATGGCTGTACAAGATCCCATGCATATAATCCGTTCCACTCAGCATGGTCGAGCTGTTTGCTCATCATCGAAATAAATGCTCCTCCCATATCATTTTTTGCCAGTTCATGGAACACGTTTATTATTCCTGTTACAAGCATGAACATGGTGAAGCCTCTGAAGAAATCGACCGACAAAATCCTGTCGGGTGCCTTTTCTGCCTGGATTGGTGTTGTCATATTTCGTTTTTTAAGAATGTTTATCTGATTTAATTCCCCCTTTGAAGGGGGATAGGGGGATGTTATAACCCACCCCCAACCCCTCCCAGGAGGGGATCCCTAAACCTGTTGCCTGACGCCTGTCGCCTGACGCCTGTTTTATATTTTAATGAACAGTTTGTTTTTATACAGCCAGTAACACATATACCACTCTGCCGCCCATACTACAATGCTTGTGGCAATGCCGACGGTGAAGGTTCCGGCCCATCCAAGCAATGATGTTGTGAAGGGGGTAAAAATCTTGTACAGCAGGGCTGCTCCACCCACCTCAAAAAATACGTAAATTGCTATACAGTTCATACCAACGATAAGGAAAGGTTTTGCTCCTTTGATAAACATCTTTTTTACATCGATCAGCCAGTAGGAGAAGCAAAGTGCCAGAAATGTCCAGCCCGCACTTGCAAATACAAAGGATGATGTGGCAATTTTCTTGATGATAGGAGTAATGCTTAGCCAGTCGAGACCAAATCCGACTGCAAGGCAGATCAGTCCGGCAATAATCAGGATCTTCATTTTTTCATTTGCCGGCTTATCGCTCATAAGCAGTTTTCCTGCCAGAACTCCCCATACTGTATGTGCAGTGGTGGAGACGAAGTTTAGTGTGGCCCAGATGCTTGTCTTGTCCGTTCCTTCAACAAGCTGGTTAAACCAGGCTCCCAGGTTTTTATAAGGAACCCATGGCTGATTGAATCCTTCAACAGGAAAAAACCTGTAAGCAAGGTCGATCAGCAGGAGCAATATAAGTGTGAAAGTTATCTGGAACTTTGCACTCTTGTTCATTATCAGGAATGCGACAAGATATGTGAATGAAAGCTGTGCAAGTACATTCTGGAATCTCCAGACAATTTTACCCGGACCAATGCAATAAATAGCCCATCCAAGGAAGAGCAGGAGCAGTGAGCGTTTAAAAGCATGCATCAGAATGGTTCTGTCAGAATCCCCTTTCTTTTTCCTGTTTGCCACGGCAAAAGGAATGGCAACCCCTACAATTGTCATGAAGAATGGCTGTATTAGGTCCCAGAATCTGAGTCCGTTCCATTCGTGATGGCTCAGCTGTGTTGCAAAAAAGTTCACGATACCTGTTCCCCCGTGTTCAAGCAGATGCTCATAGAGTAATGTGCTTTCACCAATGAGGAGGAACATAGTTAGTCCGCGGAAAAAGTCAATTGAAAGTACCCTTTCCTGTGGCTGGATGAATTGGTCGGGTTTAGTCATGGTTTATTATTGTTCTTTGGATATAAATTTATTAAAGAATATTCCGGTCGCTTACTGAACGATTGCTTTTTTGTCAACAGGCGATTCATCACCCGCATGAACTGAATAAAGTCTTTGAAATATTTCCCGGGATGCCTTTACCATATCCTGGTATGGTCTGTCGGTTACATCAACGAATCCTATATTATAGTTCTCACCATCAAAACGGCCTGTGGATGGCTGGTCAATCCATTGAAACCAGTGCGTGCCAATTATTGCAGGGTGTGCGGCTGCATTCTCAACATAGTACCGGTAGGCAACAGCTCTCTCCTGCATATCCCTTGTCTGGGCAAGTCCGGGTGCCATTCCTCTGCCCGGTACTCCGAAATGAAATTCTCCGATTATCAGGGGAAGTCCGGTCAGTTCATAAATGTTCTGAACCATTTCAGGTTTGGCTGTATAATCATATATGTTAATGCTGAATACATCAAAGAAAGGTTTTGATGCTTTAATTATTTCATCAGGATTGACACCTCCCAGCCGGAAGCCAAGATTAAGATGGTTAGGATCATATTTTTTGATTGCAGAACAGACGATTTTCAGAAATTTTGTATATGCCTGGTAAATAAACTCTTTTCTTCTTTCAGGAGTGTCCCCTGATAAAAGGTGCTGTTTCATAGCTGTCTGCATAGCTGAAGTCTTGCCATGAAGTATAAGTTCTGCCAGTTCTTGTTCTCTGCCTGGCCATGGTGGCTCATTACCAATGAAATAGCCAACCAGATAAGGATCATCCTTTAGTTGGGAACATTGTACTGAGGCGGCAGAGTCGACAATTGCAGCATAGGTGGGTTCATATACATCTGGCATTCCCATAAGGCCTGTCTGGATGCCCCAGCCGGTAAGGTTAACAATATAAGGTATATTTCTGCTCCTGCCAAGATTTGTATCGGACCAGTTTCCGATGGTGTTGAGACCCCAACTGCTCATTCGTCTGGCAGTAAGTGTCATCCATCCCTGGTACCAGTCATCGCCAAAGCGGCGATTGAGATTCCAGGTATAAAATGATGCATTTCTTTTCCTCCCGGTTGAAGTTGTGGAAGGGGATAGTTCTGCAGGGGGTAATTTTGTAAAAATATATTCACGGCCTTCTGTTCTTGACAGATCAGAAAAAGGCTCTATGCAGCAGCTTCCGTTCGAAAAGAAGAGGTATCCTTCAGGATCTATGAACCACCATCTGTCATTTATTTTTTCTACCCTGAAAAAACCTGTGGCTCCTGATTTTTCACCTTTAAATCCGCCATATTTTGAACCCATAGCGACTTCAGCATCTAATGATTTATCCTCCTCATCCCATGATTTTCTGAGATCATCCGTTGATTTTGCTTTGCCTTCCCAGTCAGAAGGGATCCATTGTCCCATCTCATCAACCAGGGGAGTTTCTGAAAGTATACTATCCCCGGCAACCATGGTAAGTTTAAAGTTTCGCAACTGAATTGCCGGATTGCCAACAGGAAGTTCCATCGCAATACCGAGCGAATCAATATGTGAAATGGAACCGACGGAGCCGGTAAAGCCAATCCAGTAACCCGGACGGGGTGTTTTCCCGATTGAAGCCTGATCCATTCCCTCAGTATTCATTTTCTGGAAATGAATAAGTGGTATGGAGGCTCTTATCCACACACCCTGGAAGGGGTGTATCACCAATCTTCTGATGCCCAGCTCATCATATAGCCTTAATTCAAATCGTTGCGTCGTAGTGGAATTAATTTCGAAAGTCAGAAATTCTGATCCTGACCAGTCCTGTGGCAATTTTGTATTCAATTCTTTTATGGACCATTTATATTCAGGAGTAATTCCTTCAAACTTAACGATGATCGGATCATTTTTCACAGAACATGATGCCAGCAGGAGGCTAAAGGCCCAAATCAGATTTGTTGATAGTGATTTCATTTTGCAGGTGTTATTTTCTGGGCTGGTAAGTAAATCAACAGAATTTTATGCCAATTGAAGCTCCGGTCTTTCTGACGCTTGCGGCAGCCTGGTCATACTCCTCTGCTGTTTTCAGATGTTCGAGCATAAGAGGAACATTTTTAAGTTTGCTCAGCTCGGTGAGATATACTTTGTAGTCGAGCCCTCCTGTACCGATAATTACTTCATCGAGATGGACTGTAAGATTATTACCGAGCCTTATATCCTTTGCATGGCAGTTTTTGATATACTGACCCAGTTTTGCAAAACAATCTTTAATAAAAGCACCATTATTATAATACCGCTCGGGGGAGTTTATCATATTTACCGGATCGAGATGTACACCCAGCTGTTTCCTGTCGATAGCTTTTATAAGCTGAAGATATGAATCAGGTGAATCGGGGTAAGCCCATGGCATTGTTTCAAGCGTATAGAATGTCCGAACCGGTTTGACTGCATCAATAATCTCCCTGGTTGACTGTACTATTAAATCAAATGTATCTTTTGTAAGGTTTTCAGGATCAGGGCCATCCCATTTTTCTCCCCGTGAGCCTGATATATTAACACAACAGTTTGCTCCAATAAGGTCGGCAAGGGCAAGGGCATCCTTGCATTTCTTAAGTGCATCATTTCTCTCTTTTTCGTTTTTACTGATGGGATTGCTCCATGCTCCTACTTCCGAGATGATTATATCAGCATCCTTTGCAGCTTTCTCAAATGCTTTTACCGTTTTTTCATCAGTGCCCGGAGAAACCGGGCAGTATGCAGCAGCATATCCTTTGGCCTTTACTGCCTTTGCCCA
>CALMJY010000087.1 GCA_937864815.1 uncultured Bacteroidota bacterium | reverse complement strand
CATCTCCCCATCACCCTGTCTTTTTTCTCCTTTGTGCCATTGAGCCCTTGCGCCTTTGAACCTTTTTTCATATCTTTAGTATCTCGCTGTAATAAAATTAATTTGTGCTAAGGATGAAAGAGGAATTTCTCCATTTTCTCTGGAAATATGGACTTTATAACAAAGATAAGTTACTTGATAATGAGGGTAACCCGATAATTGTTTTACATCCCGGTGAATATAACCGTGATGCAGGTCCCGACTTCTTTAATGCAAGGATATCAGTTGACGGAACAACATGGGCAGGTAATGTTGAGATACACATCCGTGCATCACACTTCAATCTTCATGGTCATCAGGATGATCCTGTTTTTGATAATGTGGTACTCCATGTTGTTGCTGAAAATGACAGGAAGGTCTTTAACTCAAAGGGAGAAGAACTTCTTACCACTGAACTGAAGTTTGAAAATTCCCTGTATGATAAATACATCTCCCTGATCAACAATCCATTTGTAATTGCATGCCAGGAAGAGACAGGCAGTTTCGACAAACTTTTACTTAATAGCTGGATTGAAGCTCTTGTTGTTGAACGGATTGAACAGAAGTCAGGTATGATTATAAAAATACTTTCTGATACAGGGAATGACTGGGAGGAGACTTTTTACAGGCTGCTGAGCCGTTATTTCGGATTCAGGGTAAACACCGAACCTTTTGAGATGCTCTCCAGGGCATTGCCTTTTAAAATAATAAGAAAACATTCCGACAACAGATTTCAGATTGAAGCACTTCTTTACGGGACCTCAGGAATGCTTCATGAAGGGTTGTTCAGGGAAGCACTTAATGACACCTATTATAAACACCTGATAAAAGAGTACAAGATTCTTTCATCAAAATACTCACTCCAGCCCCTTCACGGATGGATATGGAAATTTGCACGACTGCGCCCGTCGAATTTTCCCACAATCAGGATCTCACAACTTGCAGGTATGCTTGCCGTTACAGGAGGCCTTTTCTCAAAGCTTCTGGAAGTTAATGACATAAGACATCTCCGGGTTCTGTTTGAAGCAACTGCTTCAGAATACTGGGATGATCATTATACATTCGGATCACATAAGCGGGGCAATGCCAAGAAAACCGGTTCTCAGGCAACAGATCTCCTTCTGATAAATTCAGTTATCCCTCTGCTTTTTGTATATGGAAAGAATCATGGCTTGACAGAATTTTCAGAGAGGGCTGTTTCCTTTCTGGAAATGATTAAAGCCGAAGATAATTCGGTAATAAGGGAATGGTCGGATGCAGGTATAAATGCAGAAAATGCTCTTTGCTCACAGGCTTTGCTTCAGCTGAGAGATTGTTATTGCAGAAAAAGAAGGTGCCTTGATTGCCGGATTGGTTTCAGGCTTATAAGTTCGGGGATAAAACTTAAGGAGCAAAGTGAGCTTTTGCTTGAGCCATAAATAAAAAACTATTTTGATTTTGACGAATGTTGCTTTTCGTTTGACTAATAAACAATTAAATGTTGTCTGTGACGCAACGACCGGCCTTATTTTTGCGTCTTTATATTGAGAGAAGTGCAATAATATTACATATTTATTTTCACCTCCGGAAAAATTATTTTAGAAAATTATTAAAAAAAAAGTCAATTGTTTGATAATTTACATAAAAAAGCCTTATTTTTGCGTTCCAAAATTGGAGACTCGATTTATATTTGGATTAATAACATTTTGGTCAGAGATATGTATTTAACAACAGAAAAGAAACAGGAGTTTTTCAAAACATTCGGAACGTCTGAAATCGATACCGGTACTGCAGAGGGCCAGATAGCGCTGTTCTCATACAGGATTAATCATCTTACCGAGCATCTTAAGAAGAACAAAAAAGATTTCAGTACACAGCAGGCTCTTATAAAGCTTGTAGGTAAAAGGAGAAGGCTTCTTGATTATCTCAAAATTAAAGATATCGAGCGGTATCGCGAAATCATAAAAGCGTTGAAATTACGTAAATAGTGAAACAAAAGGCAATCAAGAGTTGCCTTTTTTTCTATTTGTAAAATCTTAAGTAATTTCAGCAATCACTAATTTTATATATAATGTTTAAAGTAAAAGAGAAAACTATTGATCTCGGTGACGGGAGAACAATAACCCTTGAGACAGGCAGACTTGCCAGGCAGGCTGACGGATCTGTGCTCCTGAAGATGGGAAAAACAATGCTGCTTGCAACAGTTGTTGCTGCAAAAGAGGCAAAGGAGGATACTGACTTCATGCCGCTTTCCGTCGAGTACAAAGAGAAATATGCTTCTACCGGTCGTTTCCCGGGCGGATTCCTCAAAAGAGAAGCAAGAGCCTCTGATTATGAGATTCTTGTATCAAGGCTTGTTGACAGGGCTTTGAGACCACTATTCCCTGATGATTTTCATGCGGAAACATTTGTTACAATCAATCTTGTTTCGGCAGATATAGATATAATACCTGATGCTCTTGCAGGTCTTGCAGCTTCTGCAGCACTGGCAGTATCGGACATTCCTTTCAACGGACCTATTTCAGAAGTCAGGGTGGCCAGGATAGACAACAAATTTGTGGTAAACCCTACAGCAACCCAGCTTAAGGATGCTGATATAGACCTGATGGTTGGAGCAACCTATGAGAATATCATGATGGTTGAGGGGGAAATGAAGGAGGTTTCGGAGGAAGATATGATCGAAGCTCTTAAGGTGGCTCATGATGCAATAAAGATAATGTGCAAGGCACAGATTGAATTTGCTCAGGAAGTTGGTTCAACTGTAAAAAGAACCTATTGTCATGAGGTTAACGATGAGGATCTCAGGAAAAAGATATGGGATGAGACATATAGTAAATGCCATGAGGCAGCCAGATCATGCACAGCCGACAAACATAAACGTATTGATTCATTCGAGGCAATAATTACTGAATTTCTGGCTCAGTTTACAGAAGAGAATCCTGTTAATGAGACTCTTGCAAAAAGATATTACCATGATGTGATGAAGGAAGCTGCACGCAGGTTGGTGCTTGATGACAATATCCGTCTGGATGGCAGGAAGCCTGAAAATATCAGGCCAATTGTCTGTGAAATTGATCCGCTTCCCGCTACACACGGTTCATCACTCTTTACAAGGGGTGAAACACAATCACTTACGACAGTCACCCTTGGCACAAAGCTCGATGAAAAGATAATAGATGATGTTCTGAACAAAGGGACTGAAAAGTTCACACTACACTATAATTTTCCACCTTTTGCCACAGGCGAGGCAAAACCTTATCGCGGAACAGGCAGAAGGGAAATAGGTCATGGAAACCTTGCACTGCGTGCTTTGAAAAACATGATGCCTTCGGATGATGAAAATCCGTATGCAGTCAGAGTCGTTTCGGATATTCTTGAATCTAACGGTTCATCTTCAATGGCAACAGTATGTGCCGGTACCCTTGCTCTTATGGATGCAGGCGTAAAGCTTAAAAAACCTGTTTCAGGGATTGCAATGGGACTTATAACTGACAAAAAAACAGGAAAATACGCCGTACTGTCAGATATCCTTGGTGATGAAGATCATCTTGGTGATATGGACTTTAAGGTTACAGGTACCCGTGATGGAATCACCGCCACACAGATGGATATAAAAATTGACGGTCTTTCATTTGAGATCCTGACCAAAGCACTTAACCAGGCGAAGGAAGGAAGGATGCATATCCTTAATATTATGACCCAGACAATTGCTGAACCGCGTCCTGAACTGAAACCTCATGCCCCGAGAATAGAGATGCTTACAATCCCGAAAGAGATGATTGGTGCATTGATCGGACCCGGTGGAAAAGTTATACAGGAAATACAGCGTGTCACTGGTGCCACTATTATTGTAGAGGAGATTGACGGACATGGTGATGTAAATATATTTGGCGAGAATGCAGAGGTAATAACTGCTGCACTTGACTGGGTTAAAAAGATAGTAACCATACCGGAAGTAGGACAGATTTACAATGGAAAGGTTAAGACAATTGTTCAGTTCGGAGCATTTGTTGAGATTCTTCCGAATAAGGACGGTCTCCTTCATATTTCAGAGATTGACTGGAAGAAAACCGCAGCTGTCGAGGATGTCCTGAAGGAAGGACAGGAAGTAGAAGTAAAAATAATAGAAATTGATCAGAAGACCGGGAAGATAAAACTCTCAAGGAAAGAACTTCTTCCGCGTCCTCCGAAACAGGATCATGAAAAGAAACCTCATGAACCAAGACATGGTCATGATAAAAGGCGTCATGAAAATAGCGATAATTAGTTTTTATTCCTTATAATCCCCAAACCCCCCAGGGGGGGGCTTAAGTGGGAAAAACATAAAAGAGACTTCCAAAAGTCTCTTTTTTATTGTTATTTATCATTCTGTTCTTAAATTTGATTTCATAAAAATGAATATGCAAAAAGAATGGATATCAGGTACAACTATGTTGTTATTGAAGGGAATATAGGAGCAGGTAAAACCACACTTGCAACAAGGATAGCCGATGAATTCAATGCCAGGCTTATCCTTGAACATTTTGCCGATAACCCATTCCTTCCTAAATTTTATAAGGAACCTGAGAAATATTCATTCCCTCTCGAACTTTCATTTCTTGCAAGCCGGTATCGTCAGCTTCAGGAGGAACTGGTTGTACAGGATCTTTTCAAGGCCTTTACCATAGCTGATTATTACTTTATGAAATCGCTGGTATTTGCATCATCAACACTCGCCGGCGAGGAGTATAATCTGTACCGTCAGATTTTCTATATTGTTTATGGGTCATTGCCTAAACCGGATATTTATGTGTACCTGCATCTCAGTCCTGAACGACTGTTAAAAAACATTAAAAAAAGAGGCCGTATTTATGAAAGTGATATTACAAAAGAGTATCTTCAGACTATACAGGAAAGCTATTTTGCATTTTTCCGGCAGAATCCTGAGAACAAATATCTTGTCATTGATGTAAATGCTGTTGATTATGTGGATAATGAAAATGACTACCGACGAATTGTTGATGTTATTTTCGGGAAGGCATATCCAACTGGTCTGAATATGGTTATTTTGTAATTAATTTTTGAAAAAAGGTTAGATTAATTCCATAATTATTTTAAATTTGCCATTACATAGAGTATTTACTATATTGTTCATTACAACTGACATCTAAGAAATTTTAAACAAATAACACTTTTAACTATGAAAAAAATCAGAAGCTTTTTTATCCTAATCCTTGCCGCAACTCTGATGACAGGTTGTAGCGGCCTGAATAAAATGAAGAAAAATGCCAGCCAGATCAAGTATGATGTTACCCCTAAAATGCTGGAAGCTCATGCCGGTATGGTTACAGTAACTATCAAAGGTACCTTTCCTTCTAATTATTTTGATAAGAAAACTACTTTGACTGCAACCCCGGTACTTAAGTATGAAGGCGGCGAAATCGCTTTTGATAAAGTACAGGTTCTTCAGGGCGAAAGTGTTCAGGCTAACAATAAAGTGATCAATTATACAGGCGGAGATTTTACCTATACCAGCGCTGTTCCTTACAAAGAGGCAATGAGAATCTCAGAACTGGTTCTTAAGGTGAAAGCTGTCAGAGGTTCAACAACGCTTGATTTTGATCCTGTTAAACTTGCTGATGGTGTTGTTGCAACTTCAACACTGGTTCAGATTCATGGCAAACCAATTATGATGAAAGACAAATTCGTAAGAATTATTCCTGAAACAGGAGTTGCTGACATCAACTACATCATCAACAGGTCAGACCTACAGCCAAAAGAACTCAAGGCTGAAGATATTGTTGCTCTAAAAAAATATATTGCAGATGTTAATGCTGATCCAAACCGCAAATTCAAAACAACTGTTGTAAGTTCATTTGCTTCACCAGACGGCAAATTTGATCTCAACGAAAAACTCTCTGTAAACAGGGGTGCAACAGCTGACAAATTCATCAAGAAAGAATTTGCCAAAGTAGAAGCTGCAAAAACAGCAGGTTTCTTCGAAGGTAAAACCACAGCTGAAGACTGGGACGGATTCAAGGCAGAAGTAGAAGCTTCAACATTGGCTGACAAAGACCTCATACTCCGCGTTCTTTCAATGTATGCTGATCCTGAAGTTCGTGAAAAAGAGATCAAAAACATGGCAGCTGCATACGAGAGTCTTAAAACAGACATCCTTCCCAAACTGAGAAGGTCAAAGATGATCGTAAGTGTTGACAAAGTAGGCCGCAGTGATGAGCAGATCCTTGCAGCAATGAGAGGTGATGCAAGTGTTCTGGGCATTGAGGAAATGCTTTATTCAGCCACCCTTACAAAAGATCAGAATGAGCAGCTGAAATTCTACCAGACTGCAGCAGCAGCATTCCCGAAATGCATCCGCGCTCAGAATAACATTGGATACACCTACATGCTTCTTGGCAAAAACGACGAAGCCATAGCCGCTTTCGAAAAGGCAAAAGCAATGGAGAACAACGATGTAATTAAAAATAACCTCGGTATGGGTTCTCTTGCAAAAGGTGACCTTGCCAAAGCTGAAGAGTATTTTACATCTATGACAGCAGCAACAGCTGAATCAAAATGGGGAATGGGTGTTATTTCTATAACAAAAGGTGAATATGACAAAGCAGTGAACTATTTTGGTTCAGAGCCATGCTTCAACAATGCTCTTGCTCTTGTTCTCAAAGGCGATGTTAACAAAGCAAAAGTTATGCTTGATGGTATGAAAGAGACCTGCAAAGGTAAAAGAGATTATCTGAAAGGTGTTGTCGGGGCACGTCTTGATGACAAAACATACATGATGAACGGACTCCGTGAAGCTATTGCAACTGATGGCAAGTGGAAACCATATGCTAAAACAGACATGGAATTCTACAAGTATTTTGCAGATGAGACTTTCAAATCTTTAGTACAGTAAAAAATCTGAAGTAATATAATTAGAAGGCCGTTCTGAGCGAAGTCGAAGAACGGCCTTTTATTTTATAATCTTCCGGGAGACTTCCCATAAAACTATCCCTGCACTTACAGCTATATTGAAAGAATGCTTTGTCCCGAATTGAGGGATCTCCACGCATTTATCGCATATGTCCACTATCTCCTGACCCACTCCGTTTATCTCATGACCGAAAATAAGAGCATACTTTTTATCTTTTTCAATTATTACATCCTGGAGTTCAACAGCTCCCTCTGCCTGTTCGACTGCAATCAGAATATAACCATTTCTCCTCAGCTCTTCAGCAGCCGCAGCTGTAGATGAAAAATACCTCCAGTCAACCGATTCGGTAGCTCCCAGAGCAGTCTTTTGTATTTCCCTGTGTGGTGGTTGTGCCGTAATGCCACAAAGATATACTGCCTCAACAAGGAATGCATCGGCAGTACGAAAGACAGATCCAATGTTGCTCTGGCTTCTGACATTATCGAGAACAATTATGAAGGGGATTTTCTTTGATGCCCTGAACTGTTCCACTGTCTTCCTGTCAAGTTCAGAGTTACGGAGCTTCCTCATGATTTTTTTTATGCGAAAATAATTAAATAATAATGGAATTATTGCTATTTTGTCGTCATAGAATTAAATGGATCAGAGTACATTACCAGTTAATCTTACTACCATGAATACTCACGAATTTCAGGGCAAATCGCTTCTTAAGGCTTATAATGTTGATATTCAGGAAGGATTTGTTGCTGAAACACCTGAACAGGCAGTTACAGTAGCAAAACAGCTGCATGAAAAATTCGGTTCGGAGTATTTTGTAGTGAAAGCTCAGATCCATGCCGGCGGAAGAGGCAAGGGAGGAGGAGTAAAACTTGCCAAATCGCTTGATGATGTTGAACGTATTGCAGGTCAGATCCTGGGCATGCAGCTCATAACTCCGCAAACAGGTCCTGAAGGTAAAAAGGTAAATAAGGTTCTTATTGCACAGGATGTATATTATAAAGGCCCATCAGAACATAAGGAATTTTATATAAGCCTGCTGCTAAACAGAAATACCGGAAGGAATATATTCATGTATTCTCCTGAGGGAGGTATGTCTATTGAGGAGGTTGCAGAAAAATCACCTGAACAGATATTTACAGAAGAAATTGATCCATCAATAGGTATGCAGCAATTCCAGATGAGGAATATTGCATTTAATCTGGGATTGTCGGGAACAGCTTTTAAGAACATGCAGAAATTCCTCAACGGGCTTTATGAGACATATACAGGGATTGATGCACAACTGCTTGAAGTAAATCCCGTACTGAAGACAAGTGATGACAGGATACTGGCAGTTGACTGCAAACTTGTACTTGATGATAATGCACTTTTCCGGCATCCTGAACTGGCCAGCATGCGTGATTTAAATGAAGAGGATCCTGTAGAAGTGGAAGCAGGAAAGCATAATCTGAACTTTGTAAAACTGGATGGCAATGTTGGTTGTATGGTAAATGGTGCCGGTCTGGCAATGGCTACCATGGACATAATAAAGCTTTCCGGAGGAGCTCCTGCTAATTTTCTGGATGTTGGAGGCGGCGCAAATCCAAAAACCGTTGAGGCTGGTTTCAGGATTATACTTAAGGACCCTGAGGTGAAAGCAATCCTTATTAATATTTTCGGGGGCATAGTGAGATGTGACAGGGTTGCCAACGGAGTTGTGGAAGCATATAAGTCAATTGGCGAAATAAAGGTTCCGGTAATTGTAAGACTTCAGGGAACTAATGCAGAAGAGGCGAAGAAGATTATAGATAATTCGGGCCTGCGTGTATTTTCTGCCGTAACTTTCAGCGAGGCTGCGGAGCTGGTTACAAAGGTTTTAAATAAATAAGCTCCTTTTTCCGTGAATAAGGAAAAGGAAGAGAAATTTCTAGGTATCAGGTTACCCCTGATCAGGTTTAAAAGCCGCAGAACTTTCAATCTTTTTAAGATATCTGTCGCTTTTATTTTCATTTTAATGCTTCTCCTTCTTTTCAACGCAAATCCTACTAATCGTGTCTTCTCATATTTCAGCAGGAAATGCATCAATTATAAACAGAAGGATTTCAGCAGAAAGCTTAATGATCGTCTTGTTGATTATGCTTCAGCTGCAAAACAGAAAGGAATAGTCCCCTGCAAGAATGATGAAGATATCAGAAGCAGAGTAGCTGCAGGAAAGCTTGTAAAGGTAAAAGGAGGCAGAAACTACACCATTGACCGGCTGACACACAGCTCGCCTTATCTTACCCGCGACACCAGAAAACTGCTTGACGAAATTGCCTCGAGATTCAGGGAAAAGACCACAGGAAAAAAACTTTACGGAGCAAAACTGATAGTAACTTCGATGACCCGTAAAACAGAAAGTATTAAACGGCTGAGAAGAAGTAATTTTAATGCTTCTGCCAATAGTCCGCACCAGTATGGCAATGCATTTGATATTACCTATAAAAGGTTTATTGTCAAAAAGATGACAATAACAAACTGCGATCACAGGTTTATGAAAGAAGCACTGGCTGAAATTATTCTTGAGATGAAGAAAGAGGGGAAGTGCTGGGCCACATATGAAAGAAGCCAGAGCTGCTTTCATGTTGTTGCAAGGTAGACTTTATTTTTTATGCGATTCGTCGCAGTAGGGTTTATTATTTGATTTACCGCATCTGCAAAGCCATATCTCTCCGGGCGATTCTTCCTTATCTCTTTTAATATCCTTTAAAGTGAAATTTCCGGATATTTTAAGGGGGCCGAATTCTATAATTTCCACAACTGCCTGCGGCTTTTTATTCTTATTTTCATCCATGGTTTCTCTATCCGGTAAATCCTATCTTTCTGTGTCGCCCGTCGCAAAATGGCTGATGATCGCTTACTCCGCACCTGCAGATCGAAATCATACCGTCACGGACCTCCTTTCGGGTAGTCCCATTTATGAAATCAAAATCACCTTTGATGACAACAGGACCATCGATCATAACTTTTACAGAGACAGGAGTCTCTTCAACTGTATCATTGATTGACCCGATCAGCTCAGGTCTGCGAAACTTAACATGATTGTACTGGTCAGCCCTGACATCCTCATTCAATGCTTCATCATTGTATTTCCATGTGAGTGCATCAGTAGGGCACAGGTTCACAACCTCAATAATCTTTTCTGTTGTTGATCCCTCCATATCCACCCAAGGTCTCCTGCTCGGATCAAAAACTTCTATAAGCTCCCTGTAGCAATATGAGGCATGTATGCAGGTCGATGGCTTCCAGTAAACAGTAATGTCTTTATTCCTGTATCTTTTCCCTCCGGAAAAGTGTTTCTCGTCTTTCTCCATCCCGATTTATACTTATTTCCCTGTCAATAATCCTGTTAAAAGCTGTTTGCTGAAAGAATGTGCAATTTAGTATTTTTTCCGAATCAGAATAATTATTAACTTGCACTAATTCTGTATTGTGAAAGTTTCAGAAAGGTTATGGAGTTTTTTTTATTATCAGCTGCCGGAAGAAATATTCCAACATCAATCATTCATATGGTGCTAACAATTTCAGTAGCTCTTATTATCATAAGTCTGCTTGTTACTTATTTTAGCCTGAAACTGAGAAAACTAAATGAAGTACTGCTTGAAAAGAACCGGAATATTACTGATGAGAACAAGGGCCTTCAGAAAATGAAGGATGAACTGGCATACCAGAAAGAACTAATAGCAAAAGAACTTTATGAATCGGAAGAATTTTTCCGGATGCTTTTACAATCTGTAAATGATGGAATTGCATATTACGACAGGGATAAAAATCTGAAATATGCCAATCCTGCCTTCTATACCATTACAGGAATTGACAGGGAGTCATTTTCAATGAATGAGTTTTTGGCAGTTCTTCATCCTGAATTTAATGATTACCCCGACAGAAGGGATGAAGAATTGCTCAGTAGTGGATTTTATGAGAGTGATATCAGTATCAGGCATAAGGATGGAAACTATGTGGTTCTCTCAACCAGGTCGGCTGTAGTCAGAAGCAGCTCAGGCGAAATACTGGGATCAATAACTGTGATCAGAGATATCACTGCATTTAAAAAGGGAATGGATGAGATGCTTAAATCAAATATGCAGAGTGAGGCAGGAAACAAGCTTAAGGCAGGTTTCCTGGCAAATATTTCGCATGAGATAAGAACTCCCCTGAACAGTGTTGTGGGATTTGCAAACCTGTTGCTGGATGATGATCTGCCAAGAGCGACCAAAGAAGATTATATTGAACATATAAATTTCAATAGTGAAAAACTGCTTCAGATCATCGGAGACATCATCGACCTCTCAAGGCTTTCAAGTTCACAGATAGAGATAACATATGAAGAAGCTTCACTGTCAGGGCTTGTAAGAGAAGTGGTGGATGAGGCCAGATTAATTATCAAACGTACCGATAAACCTATCATACTGAATGTAAAAAACAATTCAGGTGATGCAAATGACCTTGTATTCACCGATCGGATATGGCTAAAAAGGGTTTTGAACCATCTTATGGACAATGCGATAAAATTCACCCTGGACGGTTCGATAGAATTTATTTATTCCATTGATGATGACAATGTTATTTTTGTTGTAAAGGATACTGGAATCGGAATTAACCAGGAGAATCTGAATAGGATATTTGAGGAATTCAGCCAGGAAGTTGATGGTCATCACCGGCCATTCGAAGGATTGGGAGTAGGATTGACTCTGGCAAAGGAAGTTGTTGAGCGAATGGGAGGTAAAATCAATGTAAAATCGGAAAAGGGAATGGGTTCCGAGTTTTCATTCAATATACCCTACCGTCCTGCCGGAACAAAATCAAAATCGTATAAAGGTGCTGATTATACTACATTGACGACTGTTGACTGGAGGATGAGAAAATGTCTGATCGTTGATGACAACAAGGATGTGCTTATCTACCTTAACAGGATACTCATCGATACAGGTATTTCGATTCTGACTGCCAGGTCGGGATATGAGGCAATTGAGCATATAAAGGCCAACCCGGGTATCGATGTGGTAATATTAGATATGCAGATGCCTGAAATGAATGGGATAGAAGTCACTAAAGAGATAAAAAAAATCCGGAGCAATCTCCCGATAATCGCGCAAACAGCCTTTGTATTCGAAAACGACACTGATATAATTCTCGAGGCAGGGTGTGATGCATGTCTTATAAAACCCATAAGAAGGGATCATCTGATCACAGTTATGTCGAGTTTTGTAAAACCAAACTAGTACATCAGTTTTTATTCTTATTTTGCATGGAGTAAACACCATGACAAAGACTCTCTATGCTGATATTATACTTCCTCTTGCAGTAAGGGGACGGTTCACCTATGAGGTCCCGGAAAGATTCGCAGGCATTCTGAACCAGGGGATGAGAGTTTCAGTCCCCTTTGGTTACAACCGTCATTATACAGGTATAGTCTGCACCGTTCATAATATCAGGCCATCATTCAGTAAAGTCAGGGAGATTAAGGATCTTATTGATACTTCGCCATCAGTTAACGACTTCCAGCTTAAGCTGTGGATATGGATATCAGAGTATTATATGTGCAGTGAAGGTGAAGTCATGAAGGCAGCACTTCCATTGGAGATAAGTCAGAATAGTTTTAAGGCAAAGCAGGAGACCTGTATAATGCTTGCCCGTAATTTCAGTGATGCTGAGCTCAATAAAATCCTCGACAATCTTAGAAAAGCACCACGTCAGCAGGAGCTGTTGATGACTTACCTGTCCCTTTCAGGGTACGCAACAGGAACGCCCGGTTTAATTGTAAGAAAGGGGATTCTGCTTTCGCAGTCACAATCAGCACCAAATAGCCTGGATATTCTTATATCCAAAGGGATATTGTCAGCTTATTCACAGCCGGTCTCCAGGATTGTAAAAGGAGGTATGACAAACGAGCATGTCAGGACGCTTAGTGAGGCTCAGTCAGCAGCTTATGATTCAATTAATCATCAGCTGAAGGAAAAGGATATTGTGCTTTTACACGGAGTTACCTCCAGCGGGAAAACAGAGATATATATACACCTTATTGAAGAGCAGCTAAAAAAAGGCAAACAGGTTCTTTACATGCTTCCTGAGATCGCCCTTACCACACAGATTATAGAGAGACTCAGGTTTCATTTTGGTGATCAGACAGGAGTATATCATTCGAGACTGAGCGATCCGGAGCGTGTCGAAATATGGAGAAAAGTTGCAGGAGATGATCCCTCGGGCAGCTTCAGGCTCATTCTGGGTGTAAGGTCATCGATTTTTCTTCCCTTTAACAGTCTTGGTCTTGTGATTGTTGATGAGGAGCACGATGGATCATATAAACAGCATGATCCGGCTCCGCGGTATCATGCCCGCGACTCTGCAATTATGCTCGCAGCCCTGCATAATGCCAAAACCATTTTAGGGTCTGCATCTCCATCGATTGAGAGTTATAACAATGCTGTTACAGGGAAGTATGGATTGGCTCATCTGAAGGAACGATACGGTCTGATCAAACTGCCCGAAATAATACTTGCAAATACAAGGGAAGCCTATAAAAGGAAGTTGATGGTATCGCACTTTACTCCTGAACTCCTTAATGCAATGGATAATGCTCTGGGAAAGGAAGAGCAGATAATTCTTTTTCAAAACCGCCGGGGTTTTTCACCATATATAGAATGCTCTGAATGCGGATGGATTCCGGTATGCATCCAGTGTGCAGTAAATCTTACCTACCATAAATCGATAAACCGCATGGTTTGTCATTACTGCGGGTATAATACCGGTATGCCTTCCAAATGCGGAAACTGCAGTTCCACAGGTATGGTAACCAGGGGATTCGGTACTGAAAAGATTGAAGATGAAATTAAAATTGTGTTTCCATCTGCCAGGGTTGCCAGAATGGATCAGGATACAACGCGCAGCAGGAACTCTTTCAACAGGATCATCAAAGCATTTGAAGAGAGACGTATTGATATCCTCATTGGCACCCAGATGATATCAAAGGGATTAGATTTTGAGAATCTTACTGTTGTAGGTGTGCTGAATGCAGATAACCTTCTTAATTATCCCGATTTCAGGGCACATGAGAGAAGTTTTCAGATGCTTGAACAGGTAAGCGGAAGAGCCGGAAGAAGAAGTAAGCAGGGGCGGGTTGTCATCCAGACCTCCGATCCTGCAAACAGAATTATCAGACTTGTTCTGCGTCATGATTTTGAGGGAATGTTCAGGCTGCAGACTGAGGAAAGAAAATCATTCAACTACCCTCCTTTCAGCAGGATGGTGAGAATAAATATAAAGCATAAAGACAGGGGGCTCCTAAACCAGTATGCTGAAAACCTGGGCAATGATCTGAAGCAACTTTTCGGCAAAAGAGTACTGGGTCCGGAATCGCCGGTAATTTCACAGCTCCAGCAATGGTATATAAAGACAATCCTTATTAAAATTGAACGTGAAAAGCCGCCTGCAAAGGCAAAACAGCTTATTAGTGAGGCAATTGAAAGGATTGAGAAAGAGAAGGGAGCTTCGTCACTAAGGATTGCCGTAGATGTGGATCCGTATTAGAGAAGGCGACAGGCTACAGGCGTCAGGCTACCGGCAAAAATCCCCCTTTGAAGGGGGACAGGGGGATGTTTAAATAGTTATTTTTACAAAATAAAATTTAGTATATGAAAATTGAAGTCTCAAATGGCGAAATAATCGACAAGCAGACAATTCTACAGATTAAGCTTGAACGAATTAAGGACAAAACAAAACTGGTAAACCTTCAGAAGGAATACGATGAGCTGGTTAAGGTATCTGCCTCAATAATAAGTACATCTGATCCGCTTTACAGAGCTCTATATGATGTGAACTGCGAACTTTGGGATATTGAGGACCACATTCGCGATCTTGAAAGAAACAAGGATTTCGGTGATGATTTTATACAGACTGCACGGGCAGTTTATTTTAAGAATGATAAAAGGTCTGAGATCAAAAGAGAAATAAATCTTAAAACCGCCTCAGGTTTTATAGAGGAGAAATCATACGAAAAATACTGAGATGCGTATTCTGGTTATCAGGACTTCAGCAATGGGTGATGTTGCATTCACCACTCCGGTGATTGCAGGCATGAGGAAGCAATATCCTGACAACGAGATTGTTATTTTGACGCGTGCATTGTTCAAATCCTTTTTTTCAGAAGATGAAAGACTAAAGCTGTTTTTCCCTGACCTGAAGGGCAGGCATAAGGGATTATTCGGGATATTCCGGTTGTTTGCAGACATTCAGAAGCTTGGGAAATTCGATTATGTTATTGATCTTCATGATGTTTTACGATCACAGGTTTTACGATTACTTTTTAGGTTAAGTGGAGTTCCCGTTTCGGTCATTGATAAAGGAAGAAGGGAAAAGAGAAATATTATCAGCGGGAGAAATAAGAGACAGCTTAAACATTCTGCACAGAGATACAGTGATGCTTTTACCGCGGCAGGATTTAAGTTTGAAGCTTCCGTTGGTCCCTGGATAGTACCATCACCCGGCGCCATGAAGAAAGCAAATGAATTGATCAGCCCTGAGATAACAATGAATATAGGTGTGGCTCCATGTGCAAAACATAAGCTTAAGATGTGGCCTGAAGAGTACATGGAAAAGCTTCTGGGTTTGATATCTGAAAACAGGAATGTTAAAATCTGGCTTTTCGGAGGGAAGGAGGATGTTGTAATGCTTGAATCCCTTGCAGGAAGAGTCAGTAATTCATACAGCATTGCCGGCAAGTTAAAACTTGATGAGGAGCTTGCACTTATGAATCGTCTCAGCTTCTTGATCGCTATGGATTCATCTAATATGCATATGGCTGCTTTGGTGGGGACCAAGGTTATCTCAATCTGGGGAGGGACTGATCCCCTGACAGGCTTCGGAGCATGGAACCAGCCCGATGATTTTGCAGTCAGGATACCCGTTGAGGAACTTGAATGCAGACCATGCACAGTTTTTGGAAAAGGTAAATGCAGACGGGGTGATTTTGCCTGCATGGTATGGCTTACACCGGAAAAGGTGTATGACAGAATAGTCAGTTTGAAGATTTTATAATTTGAAAAGGAGCGAAAGAATATATGCTGCTTGCGCGGATTTGTGATCCATGCAACGTTTATGGCACCGATTGCATCCCGAAAACTATCGGGACGGCGCCAGCTTAAATAAGAAACAGTGAAACTCAGTGTTAACTCCGTGGGACTCCGTGTTAATAAAATAAATGATGAAAACTCTAATAAAATGAATATTCGATTAAAGGCATATAGTTTTATAAGTACAATACTGATATCTGGTATTGTGATCAGCTTTTCCGGTTGTAAAAAACATGTTAAAGAACATGTTTTTGATCCCGTTGAGTTTGTAAATCCGCTGATGGGTACCGATTCTGAATTCAGGCTTTCAAGCGGCAATACATATCCGGCTATTGCACTGCCATGGGGGATGAACTTCTGGACACCACAGACAAGAAAAATGGGTGACGGATGGGCATACACCTATGACGATTACAAAATAATGGGAATTAAGCAGACACACCAGCCAAGTCCATGGATTAACGATTATGCAGCTTTCTCATTTATGCCATTAACAGGAAAGATCAGGATTGATGAGACCGAACGGGCATCATGGTTCTCCCATAAGGCAGAAGTTGTTAAGCCTTATTACTACAGCGTTTACCTTGCTGATTATGACATAACTGCGGAGATTGTACCTACTGAAAGATCAGCCATGTTCCGTTTTACATTTCCTGAAAGTGATTCATCTTATGTGTTGCTCGATGGCTTCTTCAGGGGATCGATGGTAAAAATAATTCCTTCTGAGAGAAGGGTAATTGGCTATTGCCGTAACAACAGCGGGGGAGTGCCGGCCAACTTTCATAATTATTTCATTGCTGAATTTGACAGGGATTTCTCTTCAACTCATACATGGAACGGAGATTCAATCAGTTACAATACCCTTGACGCTGAAAGTGACCATGCAGGTGCCATTCTGGGATTTAAAACAAAAAGAGGGGAAACTATAAATGTCAGGGTATCATCTTCATTTATAAGCCATGAGCAGGCTTTGCTCAACTTAAAGCGTGAAATCGGGACAAAGGATTTCGGGACATTAAAAAGTGAAGGCAAAGAGGCATGGAACATCCAGATGGGGAAGATCAGGGTTGAGGGAGGAAATCCCGATCATCTGAGGACTTTCTATTCATGTCTGTACAGGATATTATTGTTCCCGCGTCAGTTTCATGAGATAAATGAAAAGAATGAAATAGTGCACTACAGTCCCTATAATGGCGAAGTCCTTCCGGGTTATATGTATACTGACAACGGTTTCTGGGATACTTTCAGGTCTCTGTTCCCTTTCTTTACACTTATGTATCCTGAGGTTAACAGTAAGATCATGGAAGGTCTTGTTAATACGTATAAGGAGAGCGGATGGCTTCCGGAATGGGCAAGTCCTGGCCACAGGAATTGTATGATCGGATCCAATTCTGCCTCACTCATAGCTGATTCATACCTGAAGGGGATACGGGGCTATGATATTGAAACACTATATGAAGCAATAATAAAAAACACAAAGGGGCATGGCCCGGAACCCTCGGTAGGAAGACTGGGAGCAGATTACTATAATGATCTTGGTTATATACCTTATAATGTAGGGATTAACGAAAATACTGCACGAACACTTGAGTATGCTTATGCAGATTTCTGCATATGGCAGCTGTCAAAGGCTCTGGGTAAGCCTCAGGCTGAGATTGACCTGTTTGCAAAAAGGGCAATGAACTATAAAAATGTATATGACGACAGTACTAAGCTGATGAGGGGCCGTAATGCAGATGGTACTTTCCAGTCTCCTTTCAGTCCTTACAAATGGGGAGATGCATTTACTGAAGGTAACAGCTGGCACTATACCTGGAGTGTGTTTCAGGATATTGAGGGACTTGTAACCCTGATGGGGGGAAAAGAGAATTTCATAACAATGCTCGACTCTGTTTTCGAGGTTCCTCCGGTATTTGATTTCTCATATTACGGATTGGTTATTCATGAGATCAGGGAGATGCAGATAATGAATATGGGTAATTATGCACATGGTAATCAGCCTATTCAGCACATGATCTACCTGTATAATTACGCAGGTGAGCCATGGAAGGCTCAATTCAGGGCACGTCAGGTAATGGAAAAGCTTTACAACTATACTCCTGATGGTTATTGCGGCGATGAGGATAACGGGCAGACTTCTGCCTGGTATGTATTTTCTGCACTTGGATTTTATCCTGTAACTCCGGGGACTGACCAGTATGTATTCGGATCCCCTCTATTTAATAAGGTTACTCTCGACTTTGGTAAGTGGAGGAAACTTGTGATTGAAGCTCCTGAAAACAACAAGGAGAATATTTATGTGAAGAATATTAAGCTGAACGGCAGGCGAATAGATAAGAATTATATCACACACCTAGATCTTCAGAATGGAGGTAAACTTGTTTTCAGGATGGCATCACAGCCCGATTCGGTTAGAGGTACCAGGCCGGATGCCTTTCCGTATTCTATGAGTGTGCAAAAATGAACTCACCCCCTTCCCCTCTCTGCTTCGCAAAGAGGGGAGTATCACATTTTGATTCCCCCTTTGAAGGGGGCAAGGGGGATGTTTTTACAATCCAAGCCTGATCCCGGCTTTTACCAGCAATGCAGTTAAACCGACCATTGCAAGTGACCAGACAATTGATCCTGCAATAACAACAAAGGGAATAGGGGAGTGCTTGTAAAACAATACCGGCAGTCCGCTAATCCAGATGAGGTGATAGAGCAGAGCAGGTGCAATATAGGTTGTGAGTGAATTTTCACCTGCAGGCTTGAGAAAAAATGCCCAGTTTATTTGTTTCTTAACATCCATTATCCAGTAAAGGATGGCAAAAAGGAGGAGGCTGATTCCATTGCAAATGAGTCCCCAGCTTGGAGTAGCCTGGATCTTTGAGATGATAAACCATTTCCTGAGGATGAATCCTGCAATAAGGCTGACTATCCCGAATGTAACAATTGTTACAATCAGTTTTTTGTGATCAGAGGATGTCAGTTTTTTAAGTATAAGGGTTGTAAACATACCTGACAATACGATAAAAGGAACGTTCCCATCGATAATAGTTCCCAGCAGGAATTTTACAGGATTAAGAAAATCAAGGAGACTGAGCATCGATAAAATATTCAGGACCAGAAAAAAGATAACAGAAAGTCCGCTATAGAGTAAGTTGTCCCTGAAAGCCAGGTAAATGAATGCAGCTACGAGGTAACCCCATCCGATCAACCCGAGGATACCCCACCAGCCTGTAATAAGTGAACCTTCATTTACCTCCTGCCCCGATTTGAACCTGAAGACAAGGAAAGCAAGAAGAGCCATTCCAAGAAGCTTTAAACCTGTCGTTGTAAATATTTTGGAGGATTCTTCGGAATATTTGTTCCATACCAGGAAAACACCTGTGTACATAAGAACTGCCCAGAGATTTTTGCTCATGCCTGTTAGTTCTGCATTGACCCTTCCGGAGTTCAGCATCAGTACGCCGATTATAAGAAGGCTGATTGTACGTATGGAAATATGTTTGGCGATATCAATATTAGCTTCTCCTTTTGTAATTCTTCCTCCTAGAGCGAAAGGTATAGCCATGCCAACCATGAAAAGAAATCCCGGGAATACCCAGTCGGCCAGTCCCATACCGTCAAAATCGGCTTTCATATGACCCAGCCAGGCAGGCACTCCGGGCATATAAAGATCATTCACAAAGAGCATAAGGACAAGCGTTAATCCTCTCATTATATCGATAGAGAGTATACGTCCTGAAGCTTTCACCGGATTAGTCATATTTTACTGATTTTAAAAGCTATATCCTGACAATAACGACCTATAGCAGGCACTAATTTTTTTGCCCTCTTTGTAAGAGTTAAAAATATAAATTTTTAAGACTTCGCATTTATTATAAGTAGGTGATTAACATCATTTAACAAAACCATCCTCCTCATGCAGGCAGGGATATCCTTTTTTAGCGCGTAACTATTCCAGGATAAGTATTCTGGTTGTTAAATAGTTTTCAGCTGAAATTTTTATAAAGTATATTCCGGTTGGCCGGCCTGACAAATCAATTTTCCCGGAGAAGAAAGGGGCACTTTTTTCAAATTCATGGATCAGAATTTTACTTCCGTTCTGGCTGAGGACCTCGACTCTGAGCCTGCCATAAACAGAATTGTCCATTTCAACAGTAATAATATTTCTTGCCGGATTAGGATATATTTTTATATTTTCAAAAGGATAGGATTCTTCGATTCCTGTTGTTCCCAAAGGGATTTTAATAGTGTCGCTGAATGAGTAACAATCCCTGTCATTTGAAACGCCCACTCTGTAGATCCCGTAATTCTGATGTGCGATATAATATCTGTTCTCTGCCCCGGGGATGATGTCCCCGTTATATGACCATTTAAAATAATCGGCATCCGAAGTTGTATTCAGGTACCATATAGTAGGACCATGGGCGGTAATGTCTGGTTTTGGGAGGGTATTTTCATTAAACTCAACAATAAGAGAATCATGTTTACTGGTGCAAATATCATAGCTGGCTTCAAGGTAATAAGTGCCTTCATCCTGTATAGCTAGGGATTTTGCTGTACTAAAAGGAGTTCCGTTTCTGTACCACCTGTAAGTATAATTGGGGACAGTATCTTTAACCGATAGTTTAAGGTAATTCTCATTGAGACACATTTTCGGAAAATATATTCCGGGATCAATTGTAGGAACCGCAGGCATTTCGACTACATCTATATTTACAGCTTCAGGTACTTTTGAACAACCCTTTTCTGAAGTGACTTCAACGGTATATTTGCCCGATTCTCGTGCAGTATATTGATTCGAAGAGGCATCTGAAATCATGGATGCATTGTTCTTCCATGCATATTTATAGCTTGTATTGAGAGGAACACTCAGGGAAATGCTTTCGCCTTTGCAGAATTTTTTATCATTCCCGATCTGGCTGATTGTACCTACCAGCGGAAGAGGGTGGAATAGAGCTTCAATGGCATTTACAGATTGTGCTGAGCATCCGTAAATATTTGAAATTAAGATAGTATAGGTCCCGCTGTTCCTTGAAATGTGACGGTTCGAATTAGCTCCAACCACCCCGCCGTTCAATTTCCACTGATATGAATGGCCCTGTATGTAGTCAACACTAAGGATCACTGAATCTCCTTCACAGGTTTCAAGCAAACCGTCCGTCTTGATAAGAGGCTTACCGGGATTAGGAAAAACAATTACCCTTATATCCTCTGTTTTATTCTTGCAGCCTGATGAATTCATCACATGAAGGAAGTAAGTCCCCGAATCTGCGGCTGTATAAGAATTTGTGGTTGCGCCCGGAATATTTGCGTTATCTTTTATCCACTGATAAAAATAATCAGGATTATTCGAGACACTTAATCCAACGCTGTTTCCTCTGCAGAATTCTGTTGGGCCGTTTACCCTGAAGGTTGTGGTAACCTGGCTGTTGACATCTTTCAGATCAATTGTATTGGCGGCATTGGACGAACATCCTGTCGTATTTGTCACAACAAGTGAATATTTACCTGCACTTTTAGCTGTTACGGATGTAACACTATTGGCGAATACATTTCCGTTACGGAACCACCGGCAGGAATAACCATATGGATTTGTAAAACTCAAAACAGTTGAATCGCCAATGCATAAATCAAGAGGTCCGACTGAAGTTATTGACGGTGCAACCGGTGCTTCCAGAACACTCAGTACTGCATCACCTGTTCTGAAAGTACATCCTCCCTCGTTCATTATTATAAGGGAATAGGTTCCCGGCTCTTTTGCAGCAAATGAATTCGATGTTGAATCATCAACATTGATACCGTTTTTCAACCACTGATAAGTATTCGATTCATTTCTGATAACACTCAGTACTACGCTGCTTCCCTTGCAGAATGTTGAAGGACCGTTGAGAGAGAGTTGTTGTACGAAAGGTATTGGATAGACAGTAATCCGAACTGAATTATAAGAGACTACAGAACAACCGGCTGCATTTGATACAGTAAGTGTGTAGGTTCCTGAGTTTTTTGCGGAAAGAGAATTCTTGTCTGAACCAATTGCAACACCGTTCAGTTTCCAGTGATATGAATAACCCGGTATACTGGCAATACTAAGGATAACAGAATCACCCTGGCAAAATTCCAGGTTACCTGAAGCACTTATCAAAGGAATTTCAGGCAGAGCTGACACAGTTACACTGATATCTTCAGTCTTGTTTCTGCAACCTGATATATTTGTAACCTTCAGAGCATATACACCAGCGGTTTGTGCCGTGTATGAATTAATTGTAGCATTTGCAATATCTGAACCATCCCTGGTCCACTGATATGTATAGTCAGGATTGTTGGTTACACTCATTGTCACGGAACCTCCTTGGCAGAATGCAACCGGTCCGTTTACCCGGAAGGTTGTTGTTATCTGTGAATTGACATCCGCTACGGTAACTGAGTTGGAGGAAACAGCAGAACATCCCCTGGAATCAGATACCACAAGAGTGTAGTTTCCTGCCAGTTTTGCTTCATAGGTGCTGGAGTTTATACCAATATTTTTACTGTCCCTCTTCCATTGATAGTTGTAACCGGGTATTTCATCAACCCGCAGCGTGGCAGAATCTCCAAGGCATAAGGTAAGAGGATCAGAAGATGCAACAGAAAGTGATGAAGGTGCCTGGTTGATTACAACATTGCCGGAAATTAAATTGCTTTTACAGCCCAGAGGGGAGTTATACTGGCATGTGATTGTGTAAATAGTACCGGGCGTGCCCAGGGAAACATCAATGGAAGCAGATGAATTAGTGATATCACTGAGAACTGGTCCTCCCCATGTTGCTGTACTTCCAGAAGGGTAAACTCCTGAAACAGATATGTTTTGCTTCGGGCTGTTTGAGCAGTATTCTGGATTTAAGTTGACGAACTGAATATTGCTACCGGCAGAATCAACTTTAAGAGAATGGGAAATAATGTATTCATAGCCCCCAAACTGATACCTGAATGTAAGAATATCCTTTTTTATTCCGGCATTAAGCTGGGAAGGAGACAATGTTGCCGTCCATTCAGTCTGACTTACAATTGCATCAGGATCAGTAAGGGAGAAGCCAAGACTTACAGATGAAGGTGGTATGCCGGTTACGCTTATTATATCTTCCGGCCCATCCTTGCAGTATACACTGTCAATTCCGCTGAAGAGGCTTTCATTAGGAATAACCATCAAATTCTCCGATGCTTCCTGGAAACAGGTAACAATTGTATTCACAATGCTTGTGTAGAAAAGTATCTGGTATGGTCCTCCGACTCCTGCCTGTTTAGGATAAAAAATGCCATTCATCACAAAAGCCCCGGAAAACACACCCTGCAAAGTATTGGCAGTCAAAGGAACAGAATTGATAGCAACACTGTAATTATCCTGTGACAGGGTTATTCTGGCCAGAGGTATGCTTATAATTGAATTTCCGGTATTGGGAATTGAATTTGAGGATACCGGAGTAACCTCAAAAGTAATATCATGTTTACCGGTAATATCTTCATTTGTAAGCTGATAATACTGAATTGTTGCTCCTGAAATAGGAGATCCGTCCCTGTACCATTTGTAAACTGAGTTACCTTCTGGAAGTGAATGGATATATTTATATTTCCCTCTAATCCAATTACCTGCTTCTCTTATTCCTTCTATACAAACTTCACTTGCTACAGGTATTTCCGAGAGATTTTCTACAGGAGATGTCGGAGAACTCATTACAGGTAGCCCGGTATTAGGAATTCCAGTTGTTGAAACAGGAGTAACTTCGAAAGTAAGTGTACTGTTCTGATCACCTGTTGAAATCAGATATGTGATTCCTGTTCCAACCACAACAGTACCATTTCTAAGCCACCTGTAGATGCTTGCTCCTTCTGGTCCCCCTGCTCCGTCAGTATAATTGTAACTGCCGGTAAGTATACTTCCAACGTACAGTGTTCCGCTGATCTGAACATTATTTGCAGAGGGAAGAGGGTATATGAATTCATTGGCGGAGACTGATCCTGTGCAGCCATATCCGGGATCTGTATACCCCAGGTTTATTGTTTTAGTTCCTTCAGTATTCCAGTTGACATTTATAAAATTATCGGATGTGGCTCCACCGGAAATAATAACTCCTCCTGATGATAAATTCCATATATAATTTGTATAGCCGGCATTTGCCGTATAGTTTATGTTGGAAGCTGTAACACGAACAGGCTGAGAGGGACCAATAATCGCAGGACCAGGTCTGATTGTCAATGTCACTTTTGTAGAGGCACTTCTGCATGCTGAATTGAAATCAGTAACCCAATAATCATATGCTCCGGGTAAAGATACTGACGGAGTATATGTTGGTCCGGTGGAGACCATTGTTGTGAGACTAGCATCTGAATACCATTCTATGGTGCCCACAGGTGTACTTGTAACTGAAAGTGTATTATTTCCATTCAGGCATATAGTTTTATCAGGTACTACAGGTGCCGGTGGAGCGTTAACAACGGTAATGTCAATATATGTTGCAATTGCTTCAGGATCTAACCAGTTGCATTTATTCCAGTTCTTCAGGTAAACTCTGAAGTATTCTCCTGTCTGACATGTAGCAGGGATTGTTATAATATTACTTACTGAGGAAGGTCCGTAAGGAGCAGGGGTTATCCTTGTACTGGTAACCGGTGCATTTCCCAGCGCAGAGATTGTGACAGTACCGGTTATGGTATTCATAATGGCTCCGGAAGGATCCCTTCCATACAACCATTCTATGTTCCTCGGGTCATTGTTAGGGATAGCTGTAAATCCGTTTGGTACTGTCGGATTCTGGCAATTCCAGACACTGTTATCCCTGATAGTAACATCAGTCTGGGTTCCTGCACAAACAGTGATGATATTACTTCCTGTAGCGTTATCAACAAGAGCAAGGTGTCCGTCACCATCTGCCGCCAGGTCTCGACCATGAACGACTGCAACAAACTGATTCTGTTTCGTCAGACCGCATGGACTGGTTACCATGCAGGAAAAGATGTAGTTACAATTTGTGACCGAAGAATAGGTATGTGTTCTCAGGCCAACAGGGGGAAGATCATTATCAGCTGTTGAAATGTAATTGGCAGGAGCCGTGCCGTCTCCCCAGTCCAGAACCCATGTCGTTCCTGATAGTATTCCATTTAAATCCGGATCCAATGTCTGGAGGTTTATCAGATATGTTGCCGACGCTCCTTTATTTACACATACAACACTCTGAGAGAAACCTGAAAGGTAGTCGGGTGTGACACAAGGCAGAGTTGATGCAGATAATTTTATTGAGGTAACCTGCAGCAAAGCACCTGGAAAGCTTTCAGCTACCATAAATAATGTAACCTGAGTATTGGCGGGGAAATTTGTAAATGTAAGCGTAGAACTTACACCTGGTGTTGAATAGTTTACACTTCCTGCGCATACTCTTTGTCCTGAAGGACCTGCCATGGCAAAGGCCTTTACCTGTGCCGAGGTAAATGTACCGGCATAATTATAGTTTAAACCAAAATAATAAAGCGTGCTGGTTTCGTTCAGGGTATACGAAACATCAATCTTTGTTGAATGAGGTGCAGTAACTGTTGGAGAAGCTGTCCAGACAGGTTGAGCAAATGAAAACGATGCTTGCAGAAAAAAAAGAGAACCAATTATGAAAAATTTCAGAATATTGTAACCTGTAAAATGCCGGTAATATAACCTGAGTATCCTCGCCATCTGGGATCTATGTCTTTTCCTTTTCAGTTTTAATTTTATCAAATGCGGAAGCTGTATCAAAACTGACAGCTACTAAAAATGATGTTTTCAGATTTAATCAAGAACCCTTCAATACTTTAATAAATCTCCAATCTACAGACTCTTATTTAAGTAAAGTTAAACAGAATTCAAATTGAATGCAAATAAATAAGCCTTTGATTAAAGGTCAGATATTTAATAAGTTAATCTGCAAAGCAGCGGAAAAATATTCAAAGTTTCAGCCTGAAATTTATTTTTTCGAGCAGCACCGGCAAGCCAACTCCCATAATAACTGCCCATACAACAGATCCCATAACGGCCAGAATCTGGTTATCAGGCACCTTGTAAAAGAGAAATGGCAGGCTGAATTGCCAGATGATATAATAAAACATATCGGGAACCAGGTAAACAGTAAGTGAATTTGCACCGGCTGGTCTTAAAAAGCTTCCCCAGTTTATGTTCTTCCTGTAATCTATTATCCAGAACAGAACAGCAAACATAACCATGCAGATTCCGTTACAAATCAACGCCCAGGTAGGTGTCGACTGAATTTTTGATATTATGAACCATGGCCTCAGAATAAAACCTGCAGCAATGCTTATGATACCCAAAGCAGCTATGATAAGCATAGTCTTTCCGGCATTCTCCTTTGCATGATTCTTAAGCATAATGGTTATAAACATCCCTGAAAGGACGATGAATGGAGCATTACCATTAATTATTATGCCAAAGACAGGTTTCAGCGGGCTGAGAAAATCCAGTATATGAAGCTTTGAGAGCATATTAACAACAAGAAATAATATCACAAAAACCGATGTCTTTGAAATATTATCGCGGAACCACATATAAACCAGTGCTGCTACAAAGTAACCCCATCCTATGGTTCCGAGAATTCCCCATGAGTTGAACCTGAATATCCTGTCTTCTGGGCCTCTGAATATAATAACCATGGGGATAATCAGCAGAACACCCAGTATACGCAATCCCCATATCAGGTACTTGTTCCTTTTTGTCTCATCATAATTATTCCATACAAGGAATACTCCCGTGTACATTATGAAAGACCAAAGGCTTTTGGTTATACCTGTGTATTCAGCATTGACACCACGTGAGTTTGACATAAGTACTCCGATTATAAGCAGGCTCAAAGTCCTGATAAAAATGTGTTTGAGCAGTGCAATTTTATCATCACCCTTTGAGATCCTGTTCCCGACAGAGTATGGTATCGACATCCCCACCATAAACATGAATCCGGGAAAGACCCAGTCGGCAAGCCCCATTCCATCTACATCGGCTTTCACATGGCCAAGCCAGGCCGGAACTCCGGGTACGAACAAATCGTTTACAAAAAGCATGAGGACAAGGTTGAAACCCCTCATAATGTCAATTGAAAAAATACGAGTGCCGGTTCCCATTTCTGATCAGATATTATTTGAAACGGGAAGATATAAAAAAACCACTTTGGTTATGCAAAGTGGTTTATCAGTTAATTTGTTTTCTTTTTTTCTGCCGGTTTCAGGTTCTCTACCATGAAAATTTCATCTGAAAGTCCCTGATCAAACTTAACATCGGTTACAAGGATTCTGGTACTGTGGTTTTTATCCAGGTCTTTCATAAGCACTTCTGTTGCATTCCAGTATTTACCAACCTTTTCATATTTGTAAACAGCCTCCTTGAATTTCTTTCCCTTCAGATCATAGATATCCATTGTTTCAACATATCCATGTTCCTTATTTATCTCTGCGATGATCTTTGAATAGTTCGACTTCCCTGATTTGGGAATGAGGTTCAACAGATAATATTCTCCTGTTGATTCTAAAAGTTCAGGAGTGAACCTGTCAGCATATGGGGTTGTGGCCATATCCTCGTAAGAGAAATCAGTGTTATTGAAGGAGGTGTCCTTGGTAAGCATTGAGATCCTTTTTGGTTTACCAAGAGCAGGCAAATAAAGCCACATAACATTATCAGGCAGTGTGAGAGTTGCAATTCCCGCCTGCGATTCAGGCTTTGTATAACGATACAGTTTATTGTGCGGACCTTTCTGGAGCATTTGCGCTTCACGTATTTTTTCCTTCCCTGTCTTGTCTATGAGAATGATTTTCACATTTCCTGTCTTATCTTTGGGAGCAATTGTTATATAGTCCATTTTCTCAAGGATTGCAGCTGCATCCTGTGCTGCTGAATCTTTAATTCCAATATAGGTCAGGATTAGTATTATGCTGATCAGAATTCTGTTATTTTTCATTTAATTACATCTTAACTAAGAAACTCTTTCAGTGGAGTTTTGTTCGCTGTATTTGATTTTTTTGTTATCATTCCTGTGTGCAAGTATAAGTATTACAGGAAGAAGTGTGAGAGCGCTCAGACCAGATCCTATCATACTCAGAGTAATAAGAACACCAAAATACTGAAGAGGTACCATTTCTGAAAACAGCAGTACAAGAAACCCTGCTGAAACGGAGATCACATTAATAAGAATAGCTTTCCCGCTTACGGCTACAGTCTCGTCAAGTGCATCAGATATTGATGCACCTTCCTTAAGATGAATGTTGAAATGAGATATTACATGTATCGAATAATCGATACCTGTACCCATTGAAATGCTGGCTACAAGAACTGTTGCTATATTGAGAGGTATGCCTGCAAATCCCATAACTCCGAAGAGGATAAGAATTGTAGATATTATTGGTATTGCTGCAAATACACCTGCATAAAACGATCGCAGTATTATACTTACTATAAAAATTACGAATATGACTGCAATGATAAGGCTTCCTGCCTGTCCTGTGATAAGGCTTCTGTCCATTGCAACCTCTATAAAAGGCATACCGGTTATTTCAATGGTACATTCAGGTGTTGAAGTCTTTTTTATATAATCATTCATATATTCTTCGAACTCAATCCTCTCTTTATTTTCCGGAGACAGGAACCAGGAAATGATAACTGCTTCATCGAGTTCCTCGGATACAAGACTCTTCAACGATTCATTTCCCTCAAGTAAAAACCAAAGCTGGCCAACCATTTCTTTATCATCAGGGATTTTACGCTCCTGACCCAGTGCCCCGCTTATTTCCGTTATCAGGCCGGCAACCGATTGTGTTTTCACAATTCCGGGATTCTTTTTCATATGCTCTTCTGTTTCGAGCATTTTATTCAGTATATCAGGACTTTGGATATCACCTCTGAAAAGTACAAAGACAGGTTTTGACCCGCCGAATCTTTCTGTCATGATTTCCTCTGCAATTCTTGTCGGATTATCTTTCCTGAAGTAATTTCTTATATCTACATTTCTCTTTATAAGAAACATGCCTCCGATGCTGACTATTGTTAAGACAATCCATGAAGTAAGTATCCGCTTCGGGTGATTGAACAGCAGTTTATGAAGAGGAAGATGAAAGTACCTGGAGAAGAAGGTAGTTTCTGAACCAGATTTTTGAACAGTTGTTTTTTTGTTTTCCCACACAAGGGCAGAAATCAGAGCGGGTATAAAAAAAATTGACAACAGAAGGGCAATGAAGGTTCCGAGTCCTGTATAAATTCCGAAATCCCGGATCATCAGAAGATAGGATCCGAAAATAAATGATAAAAATCCACCGATTGTAGTCAGAGCCGCAAGTATTACCGGAATTGCCACATAAGAAAGTGCAATTACAATTGCCCTGTTGAGGTTCTCCCTTATCTGGTCAATTCTGTTAATGACGTGTATTGAATATGCAGTGCTGATAGCGAGAAGTACAATGGGTATGTTGTTTGAGATCATTGTCATTTCAGAACCGGTCAGCGACATAATGCCAATAACCCATACTATTGAGATAACTGCAGTCAGCAAGGGTAGAATGACCCCTCTGAATGAACGGAATCCAAAATAGAGTACAAGGATAATAAGGATGAATGCAACCGGGAAAAGTCTTGTGAGATCTGATGCTATAAGTTGAGCAATTGCAGTAATAAGCATTGGCGATCCGGCAAAGTATATTTTTTCAGGGATGTTAAGAGCTTCAATTTTTTCCTGTGCTATCCTGGCTGCAGTCTGCATATTTACGTCATCTGCAATGGAAAAAATAATAATAGCGGTTGTTCCGTCCTCTGAAACGATGCTCCCTTTGTAATTTTCATTTGCCAGAACACGCTCTTTAAGCAGGTCCAGTTCTTGCTGTGATACCGGTATAGTTTCTTCATCAACCAGCTTCCTTATTTCAATGCCGTCTTCCTCAGACCTGATTTCAACAGCATTTGTAATACTTAAAACTGAAGAGATGTTTTCAGTTTCTGTCAGAGTATCAGTTATCTGCCTTATGTGACCAAGGATCTCTGCAGTGAAGATGTTTTCAGTTTCAAGAATGATCATCCCTGTCTTATTTCCTCCGAACTTTGATCCGATCTTCTTTATTAGAGCAGCATCCTTATCGCTTTCAGGGAGTGAGCTTATTACATCGGAGTTAATCCTTATTGATGGTATCTGCAGACCCAGAAAAACAGTTATGGCAATCACAAGAAGTATGATAACCCATTTAATCTTTATAATTCTGCTGAAGAACTTTTCCATTTCAGTTGACGCCGGTTAATGCGTGGATGCAAAAGTATACCTTTTTAACCAGCCTGCAAAAAGGAATTTGCTGAATGAATTGTGTTGACAAGTTATATGTCTGTGTTAATTAATTTCTTTCCCTGGATTGGCCCGGAATAGTACTTTTGTACGAGTTGGCATTTCTGCTGTTTGATGTTTTTTCATTTATGAGCGAATTAAAAGGTCTGTATATAGAAGGTACCAGAAAAACACCAAAGATTGAATTTACAAATCTTACCGGTGAACTGATTTTGGAGGGAAGATCAATACCTGAAAATGTTGTAAAAGTTTATGAACCTTTGCTGGACTGGGTTAATATTTATGTAAAATCACCCTGTATTACTACTAACCTTCATTTAAGGCTTGAATATTATAACTCATCTTCACTTGTATGGATTATAAAGCTTATTATGGTCTTAGGTAATATTAAGCTAAAAGGAGCCGTACTTTATATTCACATATATTTTGAAATTGAGGATTTTGAGCAAGGTATTAGTGATGAACTTAAAGATATTATTGAAGTTTTGACTGTTAAGCTACGGAAAGTAGATTTCAATATTGCATTTAAGACTCATGGTATTGACAGCAAAGGCAATACATTAAAGGAATCCACTATTCTGATCTGAAAGGATTTTTCCACCGCCATTTTCCATGACGCAGCAGACAATTTAACAGGCATAATTTGTTGCCGGCAGAAAAAATTATTAAAAAATGTAAAAAATATTTGTCATTATGTAAAATATAATTATCTTTGTGTCAATTAAAGCATACTTATTATTAATTTAAAGAGATAAAAATGGGACAGAAAGAGAAGCAGGTACTGGTTTCATTGTTTGCCAGCCTGGTAGTAATTGTTTTTTATTCTCTCCATGTATATAACAGGTACATTGAGAGCAATCCTGAAATCATCAATGATCTGAGATTCTGGGGAAGGTCATTTATTGTACTTATACCTGTGGCAATTATCACACAGATCGTAGTCCACATTGTATTTGCGATCATAAACAAGATTGTGACAAATGAAGATTTGACTGACCGGGAAGATGAACGGGATCAGCTGATAGAGCTTAAGTCATTAAGGGCCTCCTACTGGGTTTTTATAATAGGATTTATGTCGGCAATGGGAGCTGTTGCCCTGGGTATGGAGCTATGGGTTATGTTTGTCACACTGATATTTTCAGGGTTTCTTTCAGATCTGATATCCTCTTCCGTGAAAATATGGTATTACAGGAAAGGAGTCTGAAATGGCAAAGTGCAACATAGGGAATAAGATACGTGTTTTGAGGTTTCATGCAGGGGAAATGACCCAGCAGGAACTTGCAGATAAAACTGGTGTATCACGACAGACTATTGTAGCAATTGAGCAGGGTAAGTATTCACCAACACTTGAGCTTGCTTTCAGGATAGCGAGGGCTTTCGGAACACCTATAGGGGATGTATTCTATTATATTGAGGATGAGAATGCACACTGAGGAAGTATTATACAGCAGTGGCACAAAAATATGTGGATCAGTATTCTGATCTGTTGGTGGTATCTTTGACACTGTAAAATTTTTAGGGTCATAGTTTTTATTTTCCGAGAAACCTAAGGTGATTTCTCACAAACTTTATATCGCTCCATGACACCTTATCGCCCAGAGCTTCCTTAACGGGGCCCAATCTGAGATCATCAGTCGCGTTGAGATAGCCTGCAATAAGGTTAATCATTTCCTCTGGAACAAATTCCGTAACGGGGATTTCACCTGTACCTACATAATGTGACAGGTGACCTTCTATAGTGCTTAAGCTCAGATTTCTTTCCTCCGCTATCTGAAAAACTGATCTGCCCTCTCTAAAGAGATTCAGACTGATTCTTTTCGTGTCCGCTTTCTTCTTTCTAATTGCCTCCTGTTCAATATATTGGGCTGCAGTCATGTCTATATTTTCCATTTTGCAATATGAGACGATCAGCTCCAGAAGATCCTCTCCCCACATCTGAGCTTTTTTCTTTCCAATGCCCTTAATTCTTTTCAGCTCAGAAAATGACTGAGGCAGAAAGTTTGATAAATCGAGAAGTGTTTTCTGATGCAAGATCTGGAAATGCGGGATTTTCAGTTCATGTGCTTTATTATTGCGCCAATCCTTCAGAGTATGGAATAGATCCGGATGAATAATTACATCAGATTTATCATCAGCCGGCTTTGCTGAATGAAGTTTTACCAAGGGAATCTCAACAAGCGATTTTGACCTGGCGTCGAGATATTTGCCAATCTGAAAACCAGATCTGACGGAATTGAGACATTCCATCTTTGCCAGGCAATCCTTTCTTGCTCTCTCAAAAGCCTCATTAACTGCTTTCCGTGTAGTTTTATTATCGGTTTCCACAGTATAACCGGCAAGCATTTCTTTCATCACGTCATTAAGTTTATCTGAAAAGTATACAGCTGCTTTTTTTACCCTTTCCTGCAGCGGTATATTTAATTCCGGATCAGCCTCAATATTTAAGAGTTCACTGATCTGAAGCCTGAATTTCCCTGATACCTCAATAACATCTGCCTTCATACCCGTATTGGTTTTTTCAAGCATTTCCAAAGGATTTCCCAGAATGCTGCCGGAGTGCTCATTTACAACTTTCTGGCAGTAACTTAGTTTGTGAATTATATCGGTAAAGTCGAAAAGCTCTGAAAGCAACTGCTGCTGGTATGCTCTTTTTGACTCTGCAAGCTGAATCTGTCCGGGTTGATTCTTTACTGAATCGTTAATAAAGTCTGATATATCAGGGTTATCAATTATGCTGCGCTGAATTATCCGGCTGCTGAGAACAAGACCACTCAGTGAGCGGCACCGGCTGAGAGCCACATATACCTGTCCGTGAGCAAATGCTGAGCTGGCATCAATTACAGCCCTGTCGAAGGTAAGCCCCTGGCTTTTATGAATAGTTATTGCCCATGCCAGTTTGAGAGGATACTGGGTAAAGGTTCCGATCACAGTCTCTTCAATCTCCTTTGTTTCATCATCGAGAGTATATTTCATATTCTGCCATTCCGCCATTTCAACACTTATAGATAATTCATCTTCAGGACATTTTACAATAATTGCATTTTCCTCAAAAGATTCCACCTTACCTATTTTCCCGTTAAAGAATAGCTTTTCGCCCGACATGTCATTCTTAACGAACATAACCTGGGCGCCTTTCTTAAGGATCAGTTCGCTGTCGTTTGGGTATGACATTTCAGGAAATTCATCCTTTATAACCGCTGAGAATGAATGAGTCCTGCCCGGAAGCTTCTGAAGCTTTGAGTCGTTTAGTGCCCGTGCCTGGTTATTGTGTGTTGTAAGAGTGATATATCCTCCTCCGGAATCGGGATCAAAGTCAGGAATATATCTTTTGTTAAGTTCTGACAGTACAAGCTGATCCACATTATTATCACGGATTTTATTAAGCAACTCAATAAAGGACTGATCTTCCTGCCTGTATATATGCTTCAACTCGATAGTGATGTAATCTGTACTTTGAAGTGCCCTGCTTCCGAAGAAGAAAAAAGAATCGTAGTATTTATCCATTATCTCCCTGTCATCCTCTTTTACAACCGGAGCAAGTTGCTGAAGATCGCCTATCATAAGCAACTGTACTCCTCCAAACGGCAGGTTTCTGGATTTGTATCTTCTGAGTGCAGAATCTATAGCGTCGAGGGTATCAGCCCTTACCATACTGATCTCATCAATAATTAGCAGATCCAGGCTCCAGATTATATTGATCTTTTCGCGGCTCATTTTATACCCTTCCTTATCACCCCGGGCTGCCTTGTTACCACTACTGGTATCAGGCAGGTAGAAAGCCGGGATATATGGATGGAAGGGTAGCTGAAAGAATGAATGGATGGTCACACCTCCGGCATTAATTGCAGCTACACCTGTTGGAGCGACAACGACCATTCTTTTGGGGGATAATTTTTTCAGGTCGCGCAGGAAGGTGGTTTTGCCTGTACCGGCTTTTCCTGTGAGAAAAATGTTCCGGTTTGTGTATTGAACAAAATCAAAAGCTAACTGCAGATCCTGGTTTGTTACAGTTCCCATAATCATGAATAAAAATATCAAATAAAAATACGCAGCGGGTATATTAAGGTAAAGATATAAAAATCATTAATAGGTTCCAGATAAATATGTGAAAAGGACTTGTTATTCCTGTTATGAGATATTTAGTTGCATATATCTGGATTCCAGTACTTCTATATATTTGGGTTTCATGCCATCGGATAAAAAAGATTTTTCAATCCATTTAATAGCTTTTGGCTTGTTTTCTATCAATCTTTTAAAAACGCCATCTGTTTGTTTTTCAGTCAGGTCCAGGTTTTTTGCCAGGTTGATAAAATTTCCTTTTGACAGCTTTTTTTTCTTTCCTTCCAAAGTAAGGGCTGTTTCTTCCATGTCTTCAGGTAATATTATCGCAACATTCAATAAATCATATGCAGGTGCAAGAACCCAACCTGACTCACCAATAATCATTGAATAATTTTTAAGGTGCATATCGTTATTTCCTGTCAGGAAACAGAAAAGAGACAATTCGAAATAGGTGATTTTATCCAGCATAGTATTCTCTGAATAACTATGGATTGCCTTTCCGACTTTTTCCAGGGAACTTTTATACTTATCAAAAGCTTCTGTTATCTGGAACATATCAAGCATATGAATTTTACGGCCGTTATCAGTTCGATCCACCCGTTTTGTGATGAATGACAATTCACCGGATGCGAGTCTAATCAGGCTGGAAGGTACAACAGGTAAATTATACGCCTCTCCAATGCGCATTGTTAAGTGCTCATTTTGTGGCATTTCCTTAAATCTTTCAGATGGTGGTTTAAATATGTAGTTTCCTCCCAGGGCTCCAACAACGGTTAACCTTGAATCAGGATTATCAGTGGTTGCCTTAATAAGAGACATGGATAATTTTGCCTGCACCCCCGGAATGGTAACACTACGTTCCACAACCTCCTTTGCGAGTTCAGCCATCTGATCTATTGAATATGGGACTAACGGAGGAATTGCAGTTCCAAAAAATTCCTGTGAGCAATTCTTATGAAGGTCTTTTTCGCCATCAAGAGGATTATAACAATATAAACATCTATTCTCCATCATTTTGCGGAATAGGTACAACACTTACAGCTCCTATGCAATTCTGGCAGCAAGCCAGGAGCAATCCCATGCGGTCATTTTTATTGATTCTCCAGCTCTGTGAAGCTATATCCAGCAACCATCCTTCCGGTATCAGTCCTTCAAAGAAAGGGAAGAGACTTTTATCAGTGTACAGTTTTCCTGAAACCGGCATTGTAAATGTTATGAACTCTTTAGGATGCTTTTCTATATATTCAGAGTCATATTGAAAAACATATTCACCTTCGTCGTTTTCAGTTATAATCCCTGCAAGGTTTTCGTTGTAATATACTTTTCCCTGTCTCATTCTGCAATATCTTTGCTGTTAACCGGGGCTAATTCGTGTCCGAACATTCCCAGCACAAGATTTACTTTATCCATATTCAGATTAGTCTGTCCCTGCTCTATTTTTCTTACCACTGTCAGGGCAACTCCTGCTTTTCCGGCAAATTCTGTCTGGGTTAACCTGACAGCCTTACGTCTTTCCTTTACGAATTTTGCCAACGTCTTCATTATATGTAATTAAATATAATAACATGCAAATATAACATATTATATGGAAATAGATATAATATATTTTAGAATAATTATTTTATATGTTTTAGAGTATAATAATCTATTATTATCCTATATTATATGTTTCTGCATATAATAGTGATTTTAAGGATCTTCCTCATAACCACGAAAAGGTATGTCATTGTCAGGGTCCTTGTCAAATGGTCCAACTCCGGGAGGATTAAATAGTCCCCAACGATCAATGATATAATCCCATTTATCAAATCCTGCCACCCAGTCAATGAAAAGTATACGGTATTCTTCAATCAGCACCCTGACCATCTTATAATACTCAACATATTCAAATCCAAACATTTCGAGTGAATGCTGCTGGACCATCAGGTCCCTTGCGGCTTTACGTATTATGGCGGCGTTTTCCATTTTGAGGTCGTACAAACTTGCAGCCTCGGCTCCGGCTACTTTTACTGTCAGTTGAGCAGCATCACTTAACATGCATCCTTTTACATCAACAAGGTATTCATTGTCCTCCGGGAAAAGATCGGTAACTTTCATTACCAGATCAAAAATCTCTTTTCCTTTCCTGAAGATAGCAAGTTTTTCCGGCAGTACGATATCATCATTATCATCTTCAAACATTCTTCAATATTTTATAAAGTAATACACCTCTTTCTATCCTTTCTGGTATTCACCACACTCAATAATTTCACCCGACTTCTGTCCAAAGCGATTTAAATAACATAAAACATCATAATCCCAATTATCACTGTTGTTTTTTATGCATGTCAAACAAAGTGGCACTTTCAATACCTTTTCATTACCATTCTGATTATTCTTCAAATGAATTTTGACAAACTGATCGATTGAAATTGGATTCCACATTTTTTCATATTTTAAAATAATAACCCTGGTTCAATGGATATCCCAATCTGTGATTTCCAAATCATATGGTTTAAGGGACTTTTACTTAAATGCAGCAAGTGTTTAAATCCAAATTTACGAAAAATATATTGGAAAAGTAAAGAGCTGTTCCCTGGCAACTCTTCTCGTTAAATATGTTATAATATTAGTAGTAATACTACCTATTTCAACACATTTTTAATGAATATTTCGATCAATCTTTTGAATTTCATTAAAAATATTGTAATTTTTGTAGCATGACTACTAATTCTGACAAAAAACTAATGAAGCTCCTGGACAATCATATACCGGGAACTGTTCTTCTTGCATCGTGGCTGGAAAAGAATGGCATCTCACGGGATCTGCAACATTATTACCTGAAGAGTGGCTGGCTTGAATCATATGGGTTCGGAGCATTCAAACGACCGAATGAAAATGTGCAATGGATAGGAGCTCTGAATTCGTTGCAAAGACAAACGAAATTGCCAGTCCATCTCGGAGGATTGACATCCATATCACTTCAGGGCCTTTCTCATTATGTGCGTATGGCTAAAGAAAGCCTCTATATGTTTTCACCACAATATACAGACCTGCCGAAATGGTTTCTCATCCAGGAATGGAGTGAACAAGTAGTGCACGTGAAAACAAAATTTCTACCCGCAGACCTTGCACTATATGAATATAATCAGGGTACCCTAAAACTTAAATTATCAACACCTGAACGTGCAATCCTGGAGTGTTTGTATCTCACCCCTAATCGATTGGATGTGATAGAATGTTATCAAATCCTTGAAAATCTTCCAAATCTCAGGCCAAATGTCCTGCAGGAATTACTTGAAAACTGCAACTCAGTTAAAGTAAAACGCTTGTTTTTATATATGGCATCTAAAGCCAAACATCTGTGGTTGGACTTTGTTGACCAATCCAAAGTTGAATTGGGAACCGGTGACAGGGTTATTGTAAAAGGGGGTGTTTATATATCAAAATACAGGATATCGATACCAAAAGAATTAACTTCATAATGATCAATCAATCATATTTAAAACAGGCGGAATTGCTTCTGCAGGTGATACCGTTTATAGCGACAGAGAAAACTCTTGCTTTGAAGGGCGGAACAGCTATTAATCTTTTTTTACGGAATATGCCCCGGTTATATTTGCAGCACTTGACCGGCAACATCCCAAAGATCTTTTCGATGTATACCTGCTTTTTAAAGAATCAGGTATTACTGAAGATATAAAAAACGGATTCATTGCAGCACTTGTAAGCCATATGCGTACAATGCATGAAGTTTTGCAACCTCATCTTTTGGATCAGCGGTCTGCATTTGAAAAACAGTTTAAGGGAATGTCCGACATTACATTTACCTATGAAGACTTTGAAAGGACTCGTAAACAGCTTATTGAAACGATAAATTCCATTCTGACAGAAACGGATCGAACTTTTTTGCTTGGTTTTAAACGAGGAAATCCGGAGTGGATTCTATTTCCAGTTACAGGACTGAAGGATATGCCAGCCGTCCAGTGGAAACTGCTGAATCTTCAAAATCTGATTAAATCCGATCCAGGCAAACAAAAAGAATTACTTCTAAAGCTGGAGTCTCTGCTTTCTAAAGGAAGTTGACCCATGGAACTGTATGTACTACTTTTTGTACTTCCAATGAAAATAGCCTCGTAAATATCTGATTTACAAGGCCATTTGATTTATTATCATAATTATGTGTGAGTGTGAGAGCGGGTTTTGAGAAAAAAGAGTGAAAGTGTTCGCTCCCGCTCACACTCTCACTCTTTTTTATGTCGGGGTGAGAAGCTAAAACAGGATTTTAGCTCAAATCTATAGTGTCAACCCTGGCTTATGAGCCTCGGTCAGAGGAAATGAATCTACATAAACTAAAAAGTCAGCAATAATGTAAGAAAATGCCCTGATATACTATTTCTATTACAAACATCTGGATAGAATAGTAATTCAGTTCGTCTTGTAATATCACCATTCATCTTGAATACGTGCAATTAGTAGATTTTATTTCATAGTTACCGACCAGGGTAATACCTTTAACCTGAACAAATATTAATAAAAAATCAGTTGTACTTATTTGAAATCATTTTTAATAAACTCATTTATTGGTGGTAAAATATGAAAAAGTATCAATCAATTCTATTAATATCTGTCCTGTTTATAATGATTCTATTCTTTACAGGATGTGTGAAAGGAAATTACAAACAAGTCGATAAAAAAATAATAGAAATAGAAAAACCAATTCTTGATAAGTGGGGGAAAGGCCATACTATGATATTCCCGGATAACAGTGCAGATGAAATAACATATTTTGATCCTTCTTTGGAAAAGCGAATTACCGGCCAAACAGAGTTTATTAAGCTGCTTAAACCGATTGAAAACAAATTTGCAATAGAAAGATATGAAATGCTTGAGAAGGTTACTATCAAATAAAAGGAAGTTGGCAGAATTTCATTCTCACGGGTCATTTGTTAAACCTCAGGTCAAATAAAACCATGGAATAAATTGGGAATAAAACAATTAAGCAATTACTATGAAACCAATCACTATCAAATCAAGCACTGCATTTGCTTTAATATTATTATCAATAAATATTAAAGCTCAGGAGTATAGGTTGAATGAATCTTGTTTTTTTGTGTCTGTTGCAGACAGTAAAAGTATTTTTGCAGGAATCAATGAAGATAATCTGGACCTTAGACCCAAAATATGGTTTATCCCTGGTACAGGCAAAGCCTATGGCAGAGTACTTTGGGGATTTGACAGGGGACAATACCCTTATCAGGGCGGAATGAACGAAAAAGGCTTGATGGTTGATTTAAATACAACTGCTGCTTATACTGGCTGGAAAGCAGATCCGGAAAAATCAAACCTGAATATTTCAGAAGATCTGTTTGATTATCTCCTGAGTAATATTGCTACTGTTGATGAGGCAATAGATTTTTTTAAGATGTATAATATCGATCTAAGCGGACAAATGTGGGTTTTTGCTGATGCAAACAGAAAATCAGTGATATTTGAAGTTGTAGATGGGCAGTTAAAAATTCTGAAAAAGGACCAGGGTTATCAGATTTGTACAAACAATGTACAATCTGCTTCCGACATCCCAAATACATATCCTTGTGATCGCTGGAGAATCGCCGACCAAATACTTAAAGATCAATACGTTCCTTCAATAGATCTGATTCGTCGTATTCTCTCTGCCACATCCGCACAATTTTATTTTATTGCGACAGACTATTCGGCAATTTGTGATCTGGTAAAGAAGAAAATCTATCTGTACTATTTTCACAATTATGAGGAAGTGGTTGTTTTTGATTTGAAAACCGAACTTGCAAAAGGAGGTACCAGCTATTCCTTTCAGGAACTCTTCAACGTCCAGCCATATAGTTTTCTAATTCACAGAAACATTGGTGTACAATGGGGTGATCAGAAACTGAAACAAGCAATAGATGAAAAAGGTATAGAGGAAGGAATCAAAGAACTCCAAAGAATGAAAGATGCAACCCGATCATACAACAAATACATTATTCAGGAGTGGGTCATTAAAAGTGTAGGTCTTCTATATATGGGAGAAAATAGAATAGATGAAGCTATTGAAGTATTCAGGCTGAATGTGCAGGAAAATCCTGATTCATGGGAAGTCTATTCTGATCTGGCATCAGCATACCTGAAAAACGACAATATTCCGATGGCCATTCAGAACTATCAGAAAGCTCTGGAGAAAAAGCCTGATGAAAAGAACATTGCAGAAATCCTGAGAAGACTATTGAACAAGGAAGAAAATTAAAAAACCCTTAACAGTCAGAGATAATAAGTAATTGAATGAAAAAAACAATACTTTATATTCTGTTACTTATAACAGGTTCAAATCTTAACTCACAACAGAACAGCTGCTATTCTGGTATTTTTATTAATCATGGATGCACCTCATTCTGTCTTGATAATGACGGCTATGCAGTTTTTGGAGCAAACTATGACAATGTGAAAGATCATTATGACGGGCTGGTTATTGTTAATAAAAGAAATGTATCGAAGTCCTTCGCTCAATATGATTCACCTGGCCAGCATGTGTCATGGATATCAAAGTATGGGAGTGTAAGTTTTAACTTCATTGCAAGCCAGACATCATGGACCGGCATGAATGAATCTGGTCTGGTTATCTACTCAATGCGTCTTGAGGAAGGAAGTAAAGGACCTGAACCAGACACGAGATCATGGATATTAGTCAACTTCTGGCTGCAGTACATGCTTGACAATTGCTCCGATATTGGAGAAGTTATTGCAAGCGATTCAACAATGCGTATCTATAGTTCCGGAAGAATTCCTCATTATCTTGTTAGTGACAGATATGGCAATTGTGCTACTATTGAGTTTATAGATAGGAAAATGGTGACACATTCCGAAGGATTCCTGCCTGTTAAAGTACTGGCAAATACATCATATGATCGTTCAATTTCAGGATGGGATAGCATCTTAATGTTAAGGAAAAAAGGTGAACCTGTGCACAATAGAGACGGATCATCCCTGGGCAGATTCACCAGGGCTGCCGACAGGATAACCATGTATCAACAAACAGACACTGAAACGGCAATCAACATCGCATTTGATATCCTGAAAGAAGTCAGCGGTCAGACAAACTGGAGTATAGTATTCGATACTAAGAACCTTCAGATTCACTTTAAGACTATTATCAATTCTGAAAAAGGAATGATTGACTTTAAGAGGCTTGATTTCTCCTGTAAAACACCGGTAAAAATGATTGATATAAATGAGAATATCTCTGGTGATATTACAGATAAACTTTTAGATTACTCATTCAATTATCACTTCAATCATGCAGTGAGTGCAGCGAACAAATATGATCTCGAAATGAGTACGGAAGAATTGGTGAAATATATCCGGTCTGTTGAAGGAATGCCATGTCTTGAAATAAAATAAATTACCTAAAATGATGGACCATATAGATTTGGCTCATTCGAGAACCAGGCAGGCATATAATCTTACTGCCGACAGGTATCACTCACTTTTCCGGGATGAACTGGAAGCAAAAGAATACGACAGGATGCTTCTGGATTTTTTTTCAGACAGACTGAATAATGGCTCATTGATATGTGATGCCGGTTGCGGCCCTTCAGGACATATAGGAAGGTATTTAGCAAACAGGAGTATGGTAATTACCGGAGTAGATATCTCTGACCGGTGTATTGAACTAGCCTCACCATTGAATCCTGATATGCATTTTGTGCGTGAGGATATGGCAAGAATGAGTTTTGAAAATGATAGTTTTAATGCTGTCGTTTCATACTATTCCATTATTCATACTCCAAAGAATCTTGTACACATTGTACTCAGGGAATTCAACAGAGTTCTGAAACCAGGAGGATTTCTGTTAGTTGCCGTTAAGGCTGGTTCCGAGGAAAGTCTTAAAACTGATTTGCTTGGTATTGAAACAGAAATATTACTTTCACTCTATAACGAAAATGAAATCAAAGAACAGCTCACCAGAAATGGATTTGATGTTTTTTTTAGTGAAAAGAGAGAACCATATAAATTTGAAAGTAATTATGACAGGATTTTTGTGATCGGGGAAAAGCGATAAACTCCTTATAACAGACAATAATATTAGAGAAGATTGGATCAATGTAATTAATTGGAATTATAATATTTATAATAAATTGCATCAAGTATCATATATCTTATTGTTAAAAATAATTTATGAGACCATTTGAAAGCCTGTACACTTACCATAAAAAAAATTTTTGGATACTTCAGGTAACCGGATGGTTTATATTTTCGTCCTATTCCTTCCTTGTTACCACAACAACTGTATTCACCAGGACTTCCGGCGTACTTCCGGCAATCGGAATCTTTATATGGTTAGCTACAGGTTTCCTGCTTACTTTATTGATGAGGATAGTATATAAAAGTGAGTTTTTCAGGCAACAGATCCTGGTATTTCGATTGGTTATCGTCATCTTCTTACCAATAACTTTATCTCTTTTATGGATCCTTGAATTCAATTCGATAAGTCCATTATTTGTAATGAAATCAAGGTATTCGATCTTCGATTCATTCAAGAATTTCATACTGGATTTTGTATTCGTACATGGGCCGTTCTATTTATGGACTTTTTTCTACTTTGGAATAAAGAGCTGGTATTCTTTTATTGATCAGAAAATAACGGCAGAAAAAGCAGTTTCCATGTTAAACTATGCAAATCTTCAGATGCTCCGTTACCAGCTTAATCCTCATTTCCTTTTTAATTCACTAAACTCAATTAAAGCCTTAATACATGAGAACCAGGAGCTTGCAGAACGAACTGTGACCTCTCTGTCCGAATTCCTCCGGGCTACTCTTCAGTACAACGAAAGGCTGATGATTCAGGTATCAGAGGAGATCTCAATAATTGAGAAATACCTGAGTATTGAAAAAATAAGATACGAGGAGAGGTTGGATTTTTCATTAATATCAGATGAAGATGTGAAAGCTGTTGAAATCCCTTGCCTTATTACCCAGCCACTTGTGGAAAACTCAATTAAGCATGGCCTATATAAAACTCCACAGGGGATTAAGATAATTGTCAGATTCTATAAGAAAGGAGCTAAAATTATTGTTGAGGTCTCAAATTCAGGTCATCTGGAACCTGATTGGAAGAAAGGAGTAGGGCTGAAGAATCTTGAAGAAAGACTTCACAATTGTTATCCCGGGAAAGTTAGTTTTACTATAGACGAAAAAGACAATACTGTTTTTGCCAGAATAATAATAGATACGGAGATATGGAGAAACTCACAGCTGTTATTATAGATGATGAGCGGCTCGCCAGGGTTTCACTATCCAGGGAGCTATCCGGATTCGAAGAAATTAATATAATTGGAGAAGCCTCAAGCATTCAGACTGCAGTTAAAGTAATTGAGAAGCTTTCCCCTGATATTCTGTTTCTTGACATTCAGCTATCTGATGGTAGCGGATTCGACCTTCTTGAAAGGGTTGACTATAAGGGTAAAATTGTATTTGTCACTGCATTCGATGAATATGCAACAAGGGCGTTTGAGGTAAATGCTTTAGATTATCTGATGAAACCTGTATCACATGAAAGAGCTGAGAGAGTTGTTAAAAGGCTCACAACAGGCAGTCAGGTTAATGATCATAAAAAGGCTGGAGGATTCAGGTACGACGACAGAATAATGATTGAACAGAAGAAGAGCATTAATTTCATTAAGTTAGATACGCTGGTCTGCATAAAAGCTGAACGGGATTATACAATGCTTACTGACAGTACTGGTAAAGAATACCTTGTATATGAAAATATAGGAGAATGGCAAAAGAAGCTTCCCGATGAACATTTTGCCAGAATCCACAGGAATTCAATCATAAATTTCAACTATATAGAAAAGGCTGAAAAATATGGTAATACAGCACAAATATTTCTTAGAAATATCAGAACTCCTGTTACTGTAAGCCGAGGATATTATAAACTTATTAAAGCCAGGTACTTTTATAAATAAAGTGACTTTTTATTTAAGTCTTATTATAAATATGATTCGGCAAAACATAAATCTTACTAGTTCTTATTTTCGGAGAACATTTCAATCAGTTTAAATGCCGGATATCCTGGTCACATTTGGCGGATTAGATTACAATTAAAACAGGAAACTATATAATAAGTATTTAACTCTTGCTTTTGACTTTAATGACACTAATTAATTATGCCTTAAAATTTATTGTACTACTTTTTGTACTACTAATGAAAACGGCCTCGTAAATACCTGATCTACAAGGCCATTTGATTTATTATCATAATTATGTGTGAGTGTGAGAGCGGGTTTTGAGAAAAAAGAGTGAAAGTGCTCGCTCCCGCTCACACTCTCACTCTTTTTTATGTCGGGGTGAGAAGACTCGAACTTCCGGCCTCTACGTCCCGAACGTAGCGCGCTACCAACTGCGCCACACCCCGAAAAATTAAATTATAAGAATATAGTGCGCTACCTCCCGATAGCTATCGGGATGCGCCACACCCCGATTCAGGATTGCAAAAATAGCATTTTTTATTAAATAAACTTTAAGCTGTAATTATTGGTTTATTTCATAAATCCGGACATAGTCAACAATGAATTCCTGTGGAAATATGGAATCATCTATCCCGGGTTCTCCCTCTTTAAAATTAACCCAGAGTGCCTGGTTGAGAATTATATACTGAGGAGCAGAAAATGGCCATTCCCCGATCCCTTCTCCTTTTGACCTGCAGGAAAAATACATCTTGTCATCCATGTAAAAATCCATCCTGTCGGTGAACCATTCAACAGCATAAATATGAAATTCTTCATACGGTTTTTCATAATTTATCTTACCACCGCGACCGGTACCTTTAGTGTGATTGTAATCGCGTGTATGAATATTTGCTGCAACATTATTCGGATCATGTCCCCAGTACTCCATTATGTCAATTTCTCCGCATGCCGGCCAACCTCCTGTAAGACCGAGTGTCCATATCGCAGGCCAGATGCCTCTTCCCTGCGGCAGTTTTGCCCTGACTTCAATGCGTCCGTATGTAAATTCCTTTTTGCCTCTTGTGTTGATCCTGGCAGATGTATATCTCTTCACACCATCAACCTCTTCCAGGCGGGTTGTGATAATCAGTTTTCCGTCTTCAACGCGGACATTCTTAAGCTCCTTAGTGTGATATTGAGGTTCGTTATTCGCCCTGGCTTTTCCTACTTCGAAATTCCATGTGGCTTCATCAGGAAGACCGTTTTTATCAAACTCTTCTGCCCACACAAGTTTTTTTGACTGGCACTGGGCTATCAGGGTATAAAATGAAAACAGAAGAAGAAATGTTATTTTCATAGCTGTAATTTTATTCAAATGTAAACAAAAAGTCCTTACTCTTCAATTGCTTCCGGGACTTCCTTCTTATATCCCGTTTCCATTTGCTGAATTAATTTAATCAAGATCTTATTCTCATTATGCAAGGTCTCTGAACATTAGTTTTTAGAATTTATCTTAACTTTAACTGACGAACTATGCCATTGCTTAACTTTCAGTAATTCAATAAGTCCAAAAACAATATAAATAACTGTTCGCAATTTAAAATTATGTACAGATGAAAACAATTAAACTGTTTTTTCTCTTTATGGCATTCTCCCTGACAGGTGCCGCACAGTCGTGGACGCCCGGACAGATGCTGCAGATGAAAAGAATTTCATCACCTGCAATATCCGCAAACGGAAAGCTGGTGGCTTATACGGTCTCTTCTCCCCTGATGGATGGTGAAAAATCAGAATTTCTTACCCACATATGGGTAGCCGCAACAAATGGTTCAATGAACCGCCAGTTTACATTCGGTGACAAATCATGTTCAAATGTCAGGTTTTCACCTGATAATATGTATATATCATTTACTTCATCACGTGATGGCAAGGATCAGCTGTACATAATGTTTACCGATGGGGGCGAAGCTGAAAAAATTACCACCCAGAAGAATGATGTGGGAGCTTATGCATGGTCGCCTGACAGCAGGAGTATTGCCTTCCTTATGCAGGATACCCTTACAGCGAAGGAAGAACTCGACAACAAGGAAAAGAGAGATATGAAGGTGGTAGACGATTATAAAAATTCCCATCTCTACGTTGTGTCTTTGAAGAAAGACATTGAGAGTAAATATACTGTCAAAAGACTGACCAGCGGGGAGTTCCATGTAACCGACATCAACTGGTCGCCTGACAGCAGAACCATTGCATTTTCACACCAGCAGAGTCCTTCGGCAGACATTTGGTCCACCTCGGATATTTCATCAGTGCCCGCTGTTGGTGGTGAAATGAAATCTCTCGTTAAAAACACCGGGGCTGACAGGAATCCAAAGTATTCGCCTGACGGACAGTGGCTTGCTTTTGTATCTGACGGAGGTAAACCCTCATGGGCCGGGCGATACGACATCTATATAATCCCTGCCGGGGGTGGCTCTGAAAAGAAATTAGCAACAACCTTCGACCAGTCACCAAACATAATCGACTGGAATGCTGACAGCAAGTCATTATGGATTGGTGAATCATACAGGACAAGTACGGCAATATATTCTCTACCTTCCGACGGCAAAGCTCCCAGGAGGATCAATCAGGAAAAAGGAGTATACTCAGGTCCATCCTTCAGTGCAGCAGGAGATATGATGGCTTATGTGTACTCTGATTCCGAAACACCTCCCGAGATTATGGTGATGTCGCTGAAGGATCAGAAGATCATAAAGTTATCTTCACTTAATGAGAATTTTGCAGTATTGAAACATGGCAGGACAGAGATCATAAGCTGGAAATCGAAAGACGGCAAATACACTATTGAAGGACTTGTAACATGGCCGGTCAGTTATGATAAAAACAGAAGATATCCCCTAATCCTGAATATCCACGGTGGACCTGCAGGAGTCTTCAGCCAGGGTTATACAGGAGCAGGAGGGATTTATCCGATCCAGTATTTTGCAGATCAGGGTTATATTGTCCTCAGGCCTAATCCACGGGGCAGCGGAGGATATGGGGCCGACTTCAGGATTGCCAACAAAAATGACTGGGGCTTTGGCGATTATGACGATATCATGGCCGGTGTGGACAAGCTCATTGCCGATAATGCAGCACACCCTGACAGTTTATGTGTTACAGGGTGGAGCTATGGAGGATATATGACTTCAATGATCATAACAAAAACTGACAGATTCAAGGCTGCAATGGTGGGGGCAGGTGTTACTGATTTGTTCAGCATGACACATACTTCCGATATTCCCGGATTCCTGCCCTATTATTTTGATGGGGAATTATGGGACAGGACAGATGTTTACTTGAAACATTCAGCAATGACGTCAGTGAAAAATGTAAAAACTCCCACACTTGTGATTCATGGTGCTAACGACCTGAGGGTTCCCACTTCCCAGGGACATGAACTGTACAGGGCATTAAAAAGGCTTGGAGTACCTTCGGAGATGGTTGTTTATCCCCGTACACAGCATGGGCCGCAGGAACCAAAATTTATACAGGATATTGGTGAGAGGATTATCAAATGGTTTGATAAGTATCTGAAGCAGAAATGATTTGATTTCAGGTGGTGAACTGCAGCTCTGTCAGCGTTTTGTAAAGACCGTTGCCTTTTGCAAGAAGTTCATTGTGTGTCCCATGTTCAACAATTGTTCCTTCATTAAGGACAATTATCTTATCGGCCTTTCTTACTGTTGCCAGACGATGGGCAATTACTAATGAAGTTCTGCCTTCCATTAGCTTTTCCAGAGCTTCCTGAACAAGACGTTCTGATTCTGAGTCAAGCGATGAGGTGGCTTCATCAAGTATCAGGATCCTCGGATTTTTCAATACTGCCCTGGCTATGGCAATGCGTTGTCTTTGACCACCTGAAAGCTGTATGCCTCGCTCACCCACTATGGTATCAAGCTTTTCAGGGAAGCCCTGAATGAAATCCCAGGCATTAGCCCTTTTGGCTGCATCTGTTATTTCAGAATCAGTAGCGCCGCTTTTGCCGTAGGCAATATTTTCCCTTATTGAACCACCGAAAAGGAAGACATCCTGCATAACTATTGCCATCTGTGAACGGAGTGAAGTAACCGGAAAGGTTTTGCTGTCACGTCCGTCAAAAAGGATTCTTCCACTGGTAATATCATAGAATTTAAGAAGGAGTGAGGCGATTGTAGATTTACCGGCTCCGCTCGGACCAACGAGTGCTACCTCATGTCCCGGTTCAACAGTGAAGCTGACATCTTTAAGGACACCAACCTCTTTTCGTGAGGGATAGCTGAACTCAACCCTGTCAAAGGTGATCTGTCCCTGAAGTGTATCCTCAGGAGAATGTTTATGGTCTTCATCAATTGCTTCTTTGGGTTCTTCAAGAAGCTGAAGCAGATTTTCTGCTGCACCTATAGTCTTCTGCAGCCTGCTGTAAACACCTGCCATTCCTGCAATGTTTCCGGCAATAAAGCCGGAATATATCACAAATGAAAAGAGTTGTCCCGCTTCCATTTTGCCATTGGCTATTAGTGCCGCTCCCCTCCAGATTACTGCGGCCATTGCCATGAAAAATCCGAGTATTATAAATGAAAAAGCTGCCTGGTATTTCCCTCCTTTGATGCCGGCCCTGGCAACTTCATCTGTTTTATCCCTGTACCTTCTGCTCTCAAACGTCTCATTTGTAAACGCTTTAACATTCTGTATCCCCTGAAGTGTCTCTTCCACTATGGTATTTGATTCAGCTACAAAAGCCTGTGCTTTCTTGGAATAACGCCTGATTGCTCTTCCTGAGAAAAATGCTATAAGAGCCATGGCAGGAACTATTGCAAGCATAAAAAGTGTAAGCTGAAATGATGAGATCATCATAAGGGTTATTCCTCCGGTGATCACCAGGAGCTGATAAATAATGTCGGCAAGAGTACCTGTTATCGAATCCTGTAAAAGGGCAATATCTGATGATATCCGGCTGTTGAGCTCTCCAACCCTCCTTTCAGAGAAAAATGACATAGGAAGCCTGATCAGGTGATTGTATAAATGTTGTCTGATTGATGCCAAAGTCCTTTCTGTGACATTTACAAACAGCCTGGTTCTCATATATCCGAAAAGGGCCTGGATCACAAGTATGGCAAGAAGCAGTAATCCTGTCCTGCTTATCTCTTCTGTCAGTTTACCCTTATTACCCATGTCAACCATGTCCCCCAGTAGTTTCGGGAACATAAGACTGGCTCCTGTTGATATCAGCAGGAAGAACAGACCTAAAGCAAATTTACCACGGTAAGGTTTAAGGTACCTGTATAGCTTCAGCATCTCTTTCAGACCGCTTCCGGGCTTCTTCCTGGGTTTGTCATTCATAATGTTGTGTATTCCGTAAAGCAGAACAAAGATATATTTTTACGACCCTTCCTTTCGTATATAACATACTTTATCTGATTATGTTTTGCTTCAGGGAGTGTTGATGAATCTTATGAATATTAAATTGACTTATCTTTATATTAATTTGAAATTCAAAATACCTTTATCTGATGAGAAAGTTATTGTTCCTTACCATTGCTGTACTGTGCATTTACAGCTGTAAAAATGAAGATGCCGGCATAAAACTGAGAATATGGTATGACAAACCTGCAGCTTCTGATCTGGCTGATGATAAGGAAGGATGGCGAAATGATGCCGAGTGGCTCAGGGCTTTACCTGTCGGAAATGGGTTTCTGGGAGCAATGGTATTCGGAGATGTTAAGAGCGAACGGATTCAGCTCAATGAAAAGACTCTCTGGTCGGGCAGTCCTGCAGACAATGATAATCCGGAGGCTTATGAATCACTCGGTAAAATTAGGGAATTGCTTTTCAGCGGGAAGTATAAGGAAGCAACAGATCTGACCCTTAAAACTCAGATATGCCAGGGATCAGGATCAGGAAACGGCAATGGCGCTGACGTACCTTTCGGATGTTACCAGACTCTTGGTGATCTGCACCTCGATTTTGGAAAAACA
>CALMJY010000086.1 GCA_937864815.1 uncultured Bacteroidota bacterium | reverse complement strand
GTGACTTGATGACATGTTCAAATGTATTGACATCGTCATTATAAAGAATGAGTGAGCTGATTCTCCACCGGTACTGAGCTTGTCGTCTCTATGTAAAGTTCTCTCTTTCATTTCAGATTCTCAAAAAGCTGCCTTGCTGTCTCCAGAGGTATCTCCTTTGTTCCGAGCCAGGCTACCACTTTTGCATCGCGGTAACCATTCCTGACTATCAGATCGGCATATTCGGCAGCGCTTTCAAAAGTAATAAAATTCCCGATTAAATATGCAATTTTCTTGTCTTCCAGTGTAATAATATCTAAACCCCTGCTCCCTGCAAGGGTTTTCATCGACTCAATAATATTGGGTTTTACCGGTTTCGGAACCCTCATAACCTCAACCCTGAATACAAGGGTTGGAGGAAGTGTATCGGCAGGAATAATAACCGGCAATTTATTAACAGTCCTTTCAAACGGCTTATTGCCCCACTCCTTTTCCAGCACCGCAGCCCTGTCGGCAGAGACAGGCTTCTTTCCAATGAAGGATGAGATAAAGGAATCCTTGAATCCCTTGCCTTTGATTTCCGCAAGTGCGTTCCTTGCATCGTTTATCCTGCGAAACATGCCTGCATAGTATGTCTTCAGTTCCGAACCTTCATTTCTGAAACCATAGACAGGAGTTATTCCCTTAAAATATACAGGTGAAACGGGATTCCTGAATACTGCTACCTGTATCCGGTATATCAGACCTTCCGGTACGACAGGATCAATCTCAATCTTTTCATCCTTGTCTGTAACCGGTTTATCAAGTACTTTGAAATAGGAGTAGATCTCCAGAGTGTCGGAAGGGATTTTTATATCTCCCTGACCTGTAACACCTTGATTATCAGAAGTTTTATAATTCTGATTATCAATTATTTGCGAGGTTTCGGAACTATGATCTTCCTCAGGATTTAAAGCTTTGTGAGCTTCTGCATATTTCTGATCGGCTGATTTCTGATATCCGGCTGCAATAGTTTCATAAGAGGCAATTTTTGATCTGGCAGCAGCCTTTTTATCATTAGGCAGTTTATCCATCTGCTGCTTCTGATCAGCAATCAGTAAGCTGACTGAATCAGCCATATATTGAAAGCCAAGTGCCTCATCGAGAAGTCTGGAGTAATTTTCGGCCAGAGGTTCTTTTTGTGGTAAAGTGCTTTCAACAATTGGCTCCTTCTTTTCAACAACCACCGGAACAACCGGAGCAGCAACAGCAGGTTTGATCCCTTCCTCTTTTTTCTCTACAGGTATCAGGGTGACTTTTTCAGCAGCACCCTTTTGCTGCTGGCATTGCTGAATGAAATCAGGAACTCCCTGCTCCCTGGCATTCTTTTTCCCTACCTGGTCAGTATACCTGTTGTAAGAACCGGCAGCGGCGTCAAAATCACCATTCAGATGCTGTGCCCTTGCCAGAATGAAGAGGGCATCTTCAGGCAATGGACGGGCTGCGGTATTGCTCTCAAGTGCCTGGTCCATAAGAGTAACGGCTTCTGCAGGATCTCTTTCCAGCTTTACAAGACAGGCTGCTGCATAATATTTATATAAAGGATCTTTGGAATAAGTCTTCAGCAGTTCATTGAATTCACGATAAGCTTTTTCATAATCGCCCCTGGAATAGGCCTCCATTGAAGATTGTCTGGTAGGCTTGGGGTTATTTCCCTGGGAAAACAGTCCGTATGGAAAAAACCAGATCAGAATAATCAGAAGAAGTATATAATGTTTTGAAAAATTCACTAATTTCACCATGTCTCGGACTGCTAAATAATATATATCCTTTGCCGGAAGCTATGGAACAATATCCTCTGATTCGTGTTGATAATAATAAACCTGTTTTTTACTTATTACAGTTCAAACTTCGTAAATTTACCGCTAATAACAAAATCGGACCTGATATGGCAATGTTGAAAGAAGGGTCAAAAGCGCCTCTGTTTGAAGGCATTGACCAAAACGGAAACAAGGTAAAATTAACTGACTTTAAAGGTAAAAAGGTAATCCTTTATTTTTATCCCAAAGACAATACCCCGGGGTGCACTGCAGAAGCATGCAATCTAAGAGATAATCAGACAGTTCTGTTAAAAAAAGGTTTTGAAGTTGTCGGTGTAAGTCCGGATAGCGAAAAATCACACAGTAAATTTGCTGGAAAATATTCTCTTCCCTTTCCACTGATTGCAGATGAATCGAAAAAGATTCTGAACGATTATGGTGTGTGGGGAGAGAAACAAATGTACGGCAAAACCTATTTCGGTGTAATCAGGACAACTTTTATCATTAATGAAAAGGGGGGCATTGAAAAAGTAATAAACAAGGTCAATACATCAGAACATACAAAGCAGATACTCGATTTGTACAAATATTAATTCAAAATATTTTTTATGAGCAAGGAAAGAAAAGAAATAAACAAGGACAAACTTAAGGCACTTGAGGTGACCCTGGGTAAAATCGAAAAGGATTTCGGCAAGGGTACCATTATGAAACTCGGAGACCAGGCTATTGAAAACATCCAGGTGATTTCAACCGGTTCTATTGGTCTTGATGCTGCACTGGGAATCGGAGGTTTGCCACGCGGAAGGGTTATTGAAATCTACGGTCCTGAAGCTTCCGGTAAAACCACACTGGCTATTCATTCAGTTGCCGAGGCACAGAAAAACGGAGGTATAGCAGCTATCATTGATGCAGAACATACTTTTGACCGCAATTACGCTGAAAAGCTGGGTGTTGACGTGGAAAATCTTCTTATTTCCCAGCCCGACAACGGAGAACAGGCTCTTGAGATTGCTGATAACCTTATAAGATCAGGCGCTATAGATGTTATAGTTATCGACTCTGTGGCAGCTCTTACGCCAAAAGCCGAAATTGAAGGAGAAATGGGTGATTCAAAGATGGGGCTTCAGGCAAGGCTGATGTCACAGGCACTCAGAAAGCTTACAGCCAATATAAACAAGACGAATACCTCGTGTATATTCATCAATCAGCTTCGCGACAAGATCGGAGTTATGTTTGGTAATCCCGAAACTACAACAGGAGGTAATGCACTGAAATTTTATGCATCAGTCAGACTCGACATCCGTAAAACAAACCAGCTTAAAGAGGGTGAAGAGATAATCGGGAGCAGGACCAGGGTTAAAATAGTAAAAAACAAACTTGCACCTCCTTTTAAAAAGGCCGATTTCGATATACTGTATGGTGAGGGCATTTCCCAGTTAGGGGAAATTGTTGACCTGGGTGTTGATTTTGAAATTATAAAAAAGAGCGGATCGTGGTTCAGCTATGGCGATACAAAACTTGGTCAGGGACGTGATGCTGTAAAACAGATCATCAAGGACAATCCTGAACTCTATGATGAACTGAAGACTAAAGTGTCTGAAGCTCTTAAAAAATAGACTTTTACAATTCAATATACACCTATTATCTATTTAACCACAGAGGTCACAAAGATAAAGCAAAGAGATCACAAAGAAATATATTAAACCAGGCTTTACCTTTGTGTACTTTGTGAAAACTCTGTGTCTTTGTGGTTAAAAATAACTTTTTCAATATCCCGGGCTCCCTCATGGAGAAAGGCAAAAAAATTGGTAAACACAAATTAATCATTATGAAGAATTTATCATTCCCGTCACTTGTTCTTGTTACCATACTGCTTGTTTCATGTAACCAAAAACCAGGTCCTGTACAGGAAAAAACGACACAAGTAAACAATACTCTGACTGCTGAAGAGAAAGCCGGAGGGTTAATGACTCCTGAAATTCTCTGGAAATTCAGACGAATGGGAACATTTTCACTTTCTCCCGACGGTACATCTGTTCTTTATACTGCAACAGATATAGACGTCAAAACAGAAACAAGAATAACCAATATTTATAAGGTATCGGTGGCTGACGGGGTAACCACCCGGCTTACAACTGATGGAGGTAATTCTCCGCAATGGATCAATAATGGAAAATCAATTGCATTTGTAAGCAAAGGCGCACTCTTTACAATGAATCCTGATGGATCGGAACAAAAGTCTGTATCAGGGCTCAGCGATTTTGAGATCTTCTCAGTCTCACCTGATGGCAACAAAATTTATTTTACCAGAAGAGTCAAAATAGACCAGACTGCAAATGAAAAACACAATCTCCCTAAAGCAAATGTCAGGATTATTAATGACCTGATGTACAGGCACTGGAACTCCTGGAGCGATTATTCATACAGCCACATTTTTGTAGCATCATTCAATGGCAGTGAGGTTAGCGGCATAAAGGACATCATGGAAGGACAGAGGTACGAATCACCCACCTCTCCATATTTTGATGAAACAGAAATATCATGGAGCCCCGATGGTAAATATATTGCATACAGTTCGAAAAGGCTCAATGGTGTTGCGGATGCCAGAAGCACTAATTCAGACATTTATCTTTATGATCTGAAAACGTCGGAAGAACTTAATATTACTGATGGAAACAGAGGTTATGATAAATACCCTGTATTTTCACCTGATGGTTCAAAAATCGCTTATCAGAGCATGGAAAGAGACGGATATGAGGCTGATCTTGACAGGCTATTTATTTATGATATCAAAGAGAAGAAAAGACAATGGCTGACCAAAGGCTGGAATTTTGATGTTGAAAACATTAACTGGTCCGATGATCAGAATTTATTTTTTACCTGTGCATACCTTGGCACCACACAGATATTTAAGACCAGTATAAGCGGCAAAGGGGTTGACAAAATAACAGAAGGCATTCATGATCTTGGACCTCTCAATCTGAAGTCAGGAGTCATGGTATCAGGTATTCAGTCAATGTCCATGGCGTCTGAAATCGCGGTTGTTGATACAAAAACCGGAGCCCTTAGTCAGATTACAAAGCTGAATAAGGATATTTATGATAACGTGAAAATGGGTAAGGTGGAGGAGAGGTACATACGGACAAAAGACAGTAAGGATATGCAGATGTGGGTCATATATCCGCCGGACTTTGATCCGTCTAAAAAATATCCTGCCCTTCTGTTTTGCAAGGGCGGTCCTCAGGGACCACTTGGCCAGAGCTGGTCATACCGGTGGAATTATCAGCTGATGGCAGCTAAGGGGTATATAGTAATTGCACCAAACAGACGTGGCAATTCAGGATTCGGACAGGATTGGAAAGAACAGATTTCAGGTGATTACGGAGGTTCAAATATCCAGGATTATCTTGATGCCACTGATGCAATGGCAAAAGAATCCTTTGTCGACAAGGAAAAGCTGGGTGCCGTAGGAGCCTCCTATGGAGGATATTCCGTATTCTACCTGGCAGGTATGCATGGAGGAAGGTTCAAGGCTTTTATTTCCCATTGCGGGATGTTCAACTTCACAAGCTGGTATGGCTCAACCGAAGAGCTCTGGTTCCCTGATAAAGATATTGAAGGTCCTTACTGGAATACTCCGGCAAGCTACAAGTTTTCGCCTCATCAGATGGTTGATAACTGGGATACACCTATACTTATTATAACAGGTGCCAATGATTTCAGAATCCCTTATACACAGAGTCTGGAAGCATTTCAGGCAGCGCAGTTGAAAGGAGTGCCCAGCCGACTATTATTTTTTGAGGATGAATATCACTTTGTAACAAAGCCCCATAATGCAATCATCTGGCAGAGAGAATTCTTTGAATGGCTTGATACTTATCTGAAGTAGTTACCTCTCCCTAAATCCCTCCCCCAAGTGGGAGGGACTTAACTAATTAAACGTGAAATAAATACTCCCCGTCTCCCTTGGGAGAAGGGGCTGGGGGAAGAGGTCAAGTTTTTAACAAATCCAATACTCTTTCAACCTTTTCAGACATTGGTAATTCCCCATCGATCCAATGGATCTTTGTCCCTTTCTTTTCCATGCCCCTGAACCAGGTCATTTGTCGTTTTGCGAACTGGTGAATGGCGATCTCAAGGTCACTGATCATCTTATCATAGGTTAGTCTGCGTGTCAGATAAAGAGTTATATATTTGTATTCCAGTCCGTAATATATCATTATCTCCGGATCAACTCCTGAATCAATAATCCTTTTAACCTCCTCAACCATACCTGATTCCAACCTCTGCCTTAATCGCTGGCTGATCATCTGTCTCCTCTTATCCCTTTCAATCATTATACCAATTACCAGGGAGTTAATGCGGGGCATATTGCTTTTATGTGCCTTGCGGTTTTTGCTAAAGTGTTCTATCTCAATAGCCCTGATGAGTCTCTTCTTTGAATCTAAGTCAGTTGTATTATGCATGCTTTTCAATGCAGCCAGTATCCCTGTAAGCTCCTCCATGGTTTTTTTCTCAAGCCGGCTCCTTAGTCCGGTGTCGGGAGGGACTTCCACCATTTTGTATCCCTTTATAATACTATCAACATACATTCCGGAGCCACCACATACTACAGGAAATATGTTCCTCTCCTTTAATGATTTGTATACTCTGAAAAAGTCGCGCTGGTATTCAAAGACATTATACTTGTACCCGGGTTCTGCAATATCAATCAGGTGAAAAGGAATACTGAATCCGTCAATGATATAATCATCATAGTCTTTACCGGTACCAATGTCCATGCCTCTGTAAACCTGTCGTGAATCAGCGCTTATTATTTCACCATTTAAACGGTGTGCAATTGAAACAGCAAGCGAGGTCTTCCCTGAAGCAGTAGGACCGGTAACCATTACAAGATCATAATTATCAGTCATTTCCGGGTCCAATCAGCTGATATTTTGGAATAAAAGCAATATACACTAAAATTAATTAATTTTGACGCTCATTCAATACAATAATTTATGGACTACCGGTTTCTTCTGACGGGAATAAAGAATATACTCTTCAATCCTTCAAGGTATTGGGTAAAAATTGATTCGGAAAACACACCCATATTGCTTATCAGAAACAGCCTTCTGCTTCCCCTGACTCTGCTTGTATCTGTAGCTGCAATAGCAGGATCACTTATTTTTATAAATACTGAACTCTCATTTGTATATTCTTTATTCTTTGGAATAAGGAAACTTGTTGTCGTTCTGATAACAACATACCTGGCTGCACTGATCCTTCGTGAAACAACATATCCGCTTGATCTTGGCAGAAGTTTCAAAGTTGCATTCAGGCTTGTTGTATTTTCTATTGTCCCCTTTCTGCTGTGTCAGGTCCTTAGCTCGGTTTTTGAGTCACTCCTCTTCATCAATATTTTAGCTTTTTACGGACTTTATATTTTCTGGACAGGTGCTGAAGTAATGCTCAAACCGCCTCAGCATAAAAGAATCCCGTTGCTTGTCTCTTCAACCGTGGTATTTTCAGCAATCTATATAGCAGCAAACATTTTCATGATAATGCTGTCAGACAGAATATATTACTCTTTCTTTGATTAGTTGTGAATAATGAAAGGGAGTTCTGCAAATATTGTAATTAAGAACAAGAAGGCTTCTCATGATTATGAGTTTCTCGAAAAGTTTATTGCCGGAATAAAACTGTCAGGCACAGAAATTAAATCGATCAGGCTGGGCAAGGCTACAATTGCTGATTCTTACTGTTACTTCAGTAATGGAGAGCTTTACCTTAAGGGAATGCATATAGCGGAATACTGGTGGGGAAATCTCAATAATCATGATCCGCTGAGAGACAGGAAGCTTCTACTCACATCTCGGGAACTCAGAAAGATTGAGAGAAAGGTGAAGGAGACCGGTCTTACTATTATAGTCATCAGGGTTTTTATCAATGACAGAGGTCTTGCCAAAACAGAGATAGCAATATCCAAAGGCAAAAAAGAATATGACAAGCGTGAGACACTCAAAAGAAAAGATGCTTCACGCGAAATGGACAGAATGAGAAAACATTGAATCAGAAGTTTGGACTCAGCAGATACCTTGAGTAGAATTTCTTTATAGCTTCAACTGCATCATTGGCAGAATCAACAAGGCTGAATAGCTTCAAATCATCAGGAGATATGTTCTCCTCCTCTTCAAGCATCACTTCCTCGATCCATTCTACAAGACCCTTCCAGTATTTCTTACCTACCAGTATGATAGGAAACTTGCCTATCTTCCTGGTCTGTATGAGAGTTATTGCTTCAAAAAGTTCGTCAAAGGTGCCAAAGCCCCCGGGAAGAACAATAAAACCCTGGGAATATTTCATAAACATAACCTTTCTGACAAAGAAATGGTCGAAAGTTATGAGTTTGTCAGCATCGATATAAGGATTAGGGCGTTGTTCAAAAGGAAGATCTATATTTATGCCAACCGATTTGCCATTTCCCCGCGATGCTCCTTTGTTTGCAGCCTCCATAATTCCCGGACCTCCGCCTGTAATTACACCGTATCCGTTAAGTGTAAGCTTATATGCGATGTCTTCGGCCAGCTTGTAGTATTTGTCATTATAATGTGTTCTGGCTGAACCAAATATGGATACACACGGACCGATCCTAGCAAGTTTTTCAAACCCCTCCACCAGTTCTGATATAATCTTAAAAACCCTCCATGAATCGGTAGTATGTATTTCATTCCAGGTTTTCATATCAAATGCATCCTTGATCAGATCGGCAGGTTTCTCCATGTCCCTTACAGTTAAAGTTTAAAATATCTCAAATATAAATAAATTCTCAAGCCTGAAGTTCGGGTTTCAGGTATTTTCCCGTATAGCTTTCCTTGCATTTTATAAGCTGCTCAGGAGTTCCCGAGAAGAGGATATTACCTCCTGCTTTTCCTCCATCCTTTCCAAGATCAACCACATAATCTGCCATCTTTACAACGTCGAGATTATGCTCGATTACAATAACCGTATTACCTCTATCCACCAGCTTATTGAGAACATCAAGCAGAACCCTGACATCTTCAAAATGCAAACCAGTAGTCGGTTCATCAAGAATATACAGTGTTTTGCCTGTGTCTTTTCTGGCAAGTTCAGTGGCAAGCTTTACCCTTTGTGCCTCACCTCCCGACAAAGTAGTTGACTGCTGACCCAGCTTAATGTAACCAAGTCCTACGTCATGAAGTGTTTTTATCTTGTGATATATAGAGGGAACATTTGCGAAAAATTCAACAGCATTGTCAATTGTCATTTCAAGAACATCACTTATTGACTGACCCTTATATTTTACCTCGAGGGTTTCTCTGTTATATCGCCTCCCGTTACATTCATTGCAATGGACGTACACATCCGGGAGAAAATTCATCTCGATAGTCTTCATCCCGGCCCCTTCGCATCCTTCGCATCTTCCACCCTTAACATTAAATGAGAACCGGCCGGCACCAAATCCCCTTATCCTGGCTTCAGTTGTCTGTTCAAATAATTTTCTGATATCGGTAAAAACGCCGGTATAGGTCGCAGGATTTGAACGGGGAGTCTTTCCGATAGGAGCCTGGCTGACCTCAATAACCTTGTCAAGATGTTCAAGACCCTTTATTTCCTGAAAAGGAAGAGCTGACTTTCCGGAGTTATGATATCTTTTTGCCAGAGCAGGATGAAGTGTCTGGTTTATAAGTGAAGACTTACCACTGCCGGAAACTCCTGTTATGCATATAAACCTTCCCAGAGGAAGTGTAAGATTAACATTATTAAGGTTATGTCCTTTTGCCCCTGAAAGGGTAAGGAATTTGCCATTTCCTTCACGTCTTTTTGCCGGTATTTTAAATTTCTTTGTGTTATTCAGATAGCTGGAAGTTATTGTACTGACCTTCATTATCTCAGAAGGATTACCGTTTGCAACTACAAGTCCGCCGTGGACTCCTGCTCCCGGTCCCATATCAATTACATGATCGGCTGACAAGATCATTTCCCTGTCATGTTCCACTACTATGACAGAGTTTCCGGCATCACGCAGCTGTCTAAGTGCGGAAATCAGCTGCCTGTTGTCCCTCTGATGCAAGCCTATGCTTGGTTCATCAAGGATATACAGCACATTTACAAGTCGTGAGCCTATCTGAGTGGCAAGCCTGATCCTCTGGCTCTCCCCTCCTGAAAGTGTCCTCGCTCCTCTGTTAAGTGAAAGATATTCCAGACCAACTTCAAGTAAAAATCCAAGTCGGGACCTTATCTCCTTAAGTATTTCAGCAGCAATAACTTTCTGTTTACCAGTCATCTTCTCCTCTATACCCTCAAGAAGTGCTGCCAGATCCCTGATATCGATTGAGGCAAGTTCCCCGATGTTTTTACCCGCAATACGGAAATACAAAGATTCCTTTTTCAGACGTGTACCATTGCATTCAGGGCATATATTATACTGAACATACTGTTCCTTTATCTTGCCGGCGGAACCTGAACTGCCTATGGTCTCAAGATTTCCGATAAAATTTACCACACCCTCAAAAGTCAGGAAATAGTTTGAGGTCATACCGAGAGGTGTGTTTGAAAGTTTCAGTACCTCATCTGATCCATACAAAACCTTATTCAGGATCTCTTCGGGAATATCCTTTATTGGAGTATCGATTGTAAATCCGTTTTTTTCGGCTATTGCTTCAATCTGCCAGAATATCCAGATATTCCTGTATTTACCGAGAGGTTCAATGCCTCCTTTTCTGATACTCAGATTCCTGTCAGGGATTATTTTCTCAACATCGATACTTGAAACTTCACCCAGACCATTGCAATAGTGACATGCGCCCTGTGGTGAATTGAATGAAAAGGTATGTGGCGCGGGTTCATTATATGAGATGCCCGTAACAGGGCACATCAGGTGACGACTGAAGTATCTTGGTTCATTGCCGTCAGCATCAAGTACCATCATCACACCATCTCCCTGGTCAAGTGACATTATTATTGAATCGTGAAGTCTTTTATCGGTGGTATCTCCTACTTTGAATTTATCAATTACAAGCTCGATGTAATGCGTCTTATATCTGTCAAGTTTCATTCCGGCAACCAGTTCCCTGATTTCATTGTTAATCCTCACATGAAGGAATCCTTTGCGTCTGAGCTGTTCAAAAAGCTCCTTATAATGACCTTTTCTTCCTTTTACGACAGGTGCCAGGAAATATACTTTCAGACCTGCAAACCTGCTTTTCACGAGCGCGAGAATCTGTTCATCGGTGTATTTCACCATTTTCTCGCCCGAAGCCCACGAATAAGCCTCCCCTGCCCGTGCAAAGAGTAATCTGAGAAAATCATAAATCTCAGTTATTGTTCCTACAGTTGATCTTGGATTCTTATTCGTTGTCTTCTGCTCAATGGAAATTACCGGACTTAATCCTGTAATTTTATCTACATCAGGTCTTTCCATACCGCCAAGAAACTGGCGTGCATAGGCAGAAAGCGTTTCCATATAGCGCCGCTGCCCTTCAGCATAAATAGTATCAAAAGCAAGAGATGATTTCCCACTGCCGCTTAAGCCTGTTATAACAACCAGCTTGTTACGTGGTATTGTGACATCAATATTCTGCAGGTTATGAACCCTGGCTCCCAGGACTTTTATCTCCTCGCTCATTTATACCAGCCGGTTATAGTTCAGTTTTCTGCCTCTCCCTTTTCTATGGTACGCATCCCTTCTGCAGGTATTTTTATAAGGTATACCTTATTTGTTTTGGGTGTCAGATAAGGTTTTCTGAGCCATGGATTCAGAAATTTCAGCATTTTATAGTTTGTGCCGAATTTGCCGGCGAAATCAGAAAAATCTGAAACTGTTGTATCAACCTTTACTTCATAGTATTTCAGTTCAGGATAGAGATCTTCCTTTTCAAGGTCAAATCCATAGGCAGCCGGATCACTTATAATAAGTTTATATGCTACAGCCCTGAAAATATATCGTGAAGTCTCTTCAGCGAGAAGCAGATCATAATAGTTATTCTGCTTCTGCAACTCTATCTGTTCATCCATCCTTCTCCTGCCACCATTGTATGAAGCTGCAGCAAGAGTCCAGTTCCCGTACTTTTCATACGATTTTCTGAAAAAATCACATGCAAATTCTGTCGATTTTTCAATGTGGTATCTCTCATCAACTACAGTATTGATCTCCATTCCCTGTTCCCTTCCTGTTTCAGGCATGATCTGCCAGAAACCTGTTGCTCCCACAGGTGAAACCATATTACTGTACTCACTCTCAGCAGCAGCCAGGTACTTGAAGTCATCCGGTATATTGTTCTCTTTCAGTATCTTCTCCATCACTGGAAAATATCTGTTCGCTCTTTTTATAATGAGTATTGTTGAAGAATGACGGTAGGCACTTATGAGAATCTCTCTTTCCAGGCTCTCCCTTGTATCAAAATTCTCAAGAGGCATACGCTCTCCTCCAAATATCACTTCATCGGGTAATTTGAACGATTGAATACTGTAAACGGTATCGGATGATGATAATACGGATTCTTTCTCTGACCCCCTGAAACCGAATCCTATTATCATCATCATCGCTATAACTGAGGTCATGGCAGAAATTACGATTATGGATCGTTTATTAAAACTCATTATTCTTTTACAGGTTTTTAAACAATTTGCAAAGGTAACAATAATACTGCTTAAAAAACAGAATTCAAGGTATCAAAACATGTATTATTGGATTGGAAACGCCTTAAGCCTGTTGCCTGTCGCCTTATGCCAGCTTAAAACCTGTAAGAGATGCCTGAAAAGACACCAATTGAATAGGGATGGTAACCTGTTTTTCCGGAGTTGAACGGATTCAGGTAATATCTGAATGTAGGTTCAAGATTGAGTGAAAGGTTATTTGTAAGATTGTACTCCATACCCATACCCAGGGAGCTACTGAGGGAAACTGTATTCAGACCTTCTGTGGTTCCCACCGGATATTTACCACCATCAAGAACAGCGTAAACAGAATTGTTAAGAAGGAAGTTGTAGGACATACCACCAATAACATTAAGATCTATCTTACTGTCTACAACTTTATACCTTAAGATGATTGGTAGCTCGAGAAAACTCAGGTCTTGATATATGGTACTGCTAACGTAGCTAAGGTTGGCTTTGACCGGATCGAAAACATCAGTGGTATAATAAGTCTGGACTCTGGCCGGCAGATCAGATGAATTAAGAAAGACATCCGAGTTTCTGGAGTAAACTGTTCCCATAGCAGTGAGTAGTTCAAAGTTATGATCGCTCTTTGAATTGTCATATTGCTGGAAACCACTGTAGGCATTAACACCTCCTACCTCCTGACCGAGTGATGAATAATAAAGACCTGACTGAATGCTGAAGCGACTGGAGATCTTGTATGCAAGGCCTACACCTCCTGTATATGATGATCGTGTCTGGTCTGATTCCATAATCTGTTGTGCAATCTGATTACTACCAGTGGAAAACTGTGAATAATATGTAGGAGAGGCAATTGCAGACACCGACCATCTCTGTACTTCCGGCACTGCTGCATTATCCTGTAATCCCTGATATGTAAACGACTGAAATTCAACAGGTTTTACCTTAGCATATTTTATGTCAGCTGGTTCCTGTATGCCTGGCATCATGCGGCTTTCAGCCATAAGATTTTTTGAAAGAGCAGGATTAGTATATTCGGAAACACTGCCTGTAAGATTCACAGGTCTACCGGCAGGAATCACTGCCGCAGCAATATTGTTATTCAGCGGGCTGTCATTAACTTCCCTTTGAACAACACTGGCTGCAACAGAAGGAAGAACAGGATTCAGTTCAGGAGAAAATGATTCCTGATTTGCAACCGACATTTCATTCATCTGACTGGTTGATACTTCCACACCTAACCGGTAAGCAAGGAAGCTCATAGTTGCAACTACAGTAATGGCTGCCGCAGCTTTAAGGAAGGGAAAAACAGGCTTTTTCCGGGGTACATTTACAGATGCATGTATATTATCCCATAGCTCCGCAGGCGGAAGAACTTCGTAATCCTTTAATCCGTTTCTGAAGACCAGATCAATATTTGCCCTGCTGTCAGCCATTCGCAATCTTCTTCTTAATTCCTGTATATGATCCAACTCTCCTCTGCAAAATAATCCGTGCTCTCGAAAGATTCGATTTTGAAGTTCCTTCTGAGATATTCACCATTTTGCTTATTTCCTTATGTGAATAACCCTCAATGGCATAGAGGTTGAATATCATTCTGTATTTGGGAGGCAGCTCCCTGATAATAGCCAGCAGATCATTTGCCTCAAGACCCGAATAATCTTCTGTATCGGGCTCAGAATCAGTTTCTGCTATCTGGTCAATATCTTCAACCTTATAAAGGTTATTCCGGCTCCGGTATTTCTCCAGAGCGGTATTGACGGTTATTCTCCTCATCCAGCCTTCAAAAGAACCTTCAAACTTATAATTATGCAGGTTTTCAAATATCTTGATGAATCCTTCCTGTAAAATATCCTTTGCTTCATCATCATTTCCGGAATACTGGAGACATACGGCATACAATTTACCCGCATACCTTCTGTACAGGAGTTCCTGATCTCTCCTGTTACCTTCAAGACAACCTTTTATTAAATCTTTTATATCTGCCAAGGATCAAAGTCTTTGAACAGATAAAATTATAAAATAATTGTCTTAAATACCAGTTTCTTCCAAAAGATTGATGGTTTTAACAAAAAAAAGGTTGCGTGCAGGGGCTAAAGATGTATAACTTCGTCATAAGCTGCTGCTGCTGCTTCCATAATTGCCTCAGACATTGTAGGATGAGGATGAACCGACTTTATTATTTCATGTGCGGTGGTTTCGAGCTTCCTGGCAACAACAATCTCTGCAATCATCTCAGTTACATTGGCTCCAATCATGTGAGCACCAAGAAGTTCCCCGTATTCAGCATCAAAAATAAGCTTAATAAATCCATCTTTTGCTCCGGCTGCACTTGCCTTGCCTGATGCTGTAAACGGGAATTTTCCAATCTTCAGCTGGTATCCTGCTTCTCTGGCAGCTGCCTCAGTCATTCCTACAGAAGCTATTTCAGGATTTGTATAGGTACATCCTGGTATGTTCCCGTAGTCGAGTGGTTCTGGATCCAGACCGGCCATCTTTTCGACACAGATAATTCCTTCTGCTGAAGCCACATGAGCAAGGGCCGGACCATGAACTATATCACCGATAGCAAATATTCCATTTACATTTGTCCTGTAGAAATCATCGACTATCACTTTGCCTTTTTCGGTTTTTACACCCGTTTTTTCAAGGCCTATACCTTCAATATTGGTAGTCACCCCCACAGCAGAGAACACAATATCAGTCTCAATTATCTCCTGGCCTTTAGGAGTCTTAACTGTCACCCTGCATTTATCGCCTGAGGTGTCCACAGATTCTACCGATGAGTCGGTCATAACCTTCATTTTCATTTTTTTGAATGATCTTTCAAGCTGCTTTGAAACTTCCTCGTCCTCATTCGGCACTATTCTCGGCAGAAATTCAACAAGGGTTACATTTGTTCCTATTGACTGGTAAAATGCTGCAAATTCGCTTCCGATAGCCCCTGATCCGACGACTACCATCGATTCAGGCTGTTTCTTAAGGGTCATAGCTTCACGGTAACCGATTATTTTCTTCCCATCCTGCTTAAGGTTTGGAAGCTCTTTTGACCTGGCCCCTGTTGCAAGTATTACATTTTTCGCAGTGTAATTCTTCTTCGTTCCATCCGGTTCATCCACCTCAACAGTATCGTGTGATATAAGTTTTCCGTTACCCTTAATATGGAAAATATTATTCTTCCTGAAAAGAAACTGGATTCCCTTGCTCATACCTTCTGCAACACTCCTGCTTCTTGCTATGATTGCGGTGAAATCAGGCTTCACCTCACCTGAAACTGAAATTCCATAATCAGATGCATGAGTCAGATAGTCAAATACCTGGGCGCTCTTAAGGAGTGATTTTGTGGGTATACATCCCCAGTTAAGACAAATTCCACCAAGTTCAGCTCTTTCAATAACCGCTACCTTCATTTTGAGCTGCGAAGCCCTTATTGCTGCAACATACCCTCCCGGGCCGCTTCCGATAATTATCAGATCGTAATCCATATTCTTTAATTGAAAATTATAAATCGCAAGTTCATACAAATTCCTTGGTTAAAACTTCTTTACCCCATCCCGTCCTCTCATTTTTATTAACACCTGGCTGATACCCTTTGCAATAACCCAGATGATAACAAGCGTAAAAATAATTGTGGCTCCAACCGGGATTCCTGCAGAATATGAAATGATATAACCTGCTGCAGTACCAACAAATCCGGCTACAACCGACCACAACACAATTCTGAAATAAACCCTTGTAAATATCATTGCGATATTTGGGGGAATTGTCATAAGAGAAAGTACCAGAACAACTCCTGCCATTCTTATATTAAGAACGATAGTAAGTGCCATGAGGGAAGTGGTAATGTATTTGAAAATATCCACATATGAAGAATAGGTCCTTGCATATGATTCATCAAAAGAAATATAAAGGATAGCCCTGTAGAATATAAGGAAATATAATATCAGAACAACTGACATAATACCCAATGCAGCGATATCAGCATTTGAAACCGTAAGAATGCTGCCAAACAGGTAGCTCATCAGGTTTGGGCTATAACCCGGTGTAAGATAGATAAATATAATACCGATAGCCATTCCGAAGGCCCATAAAATGCCGATTGCGGAGTCCTCCCTTATCTTGTGTCTGACTGATAGATATTCAACTCCCAGTGCTGACAGTATTCCAAAAACAGCAGCGCCAATAACCGGATTAATACCAATGAAATATCCTATACCAATACCTCCGAAAGAGGCATGTGTTATTCCTCCGCTCAAAAAAACCATTCTCCTCGAAACAATATAAGTCCCGGCCAGACCTGCGGTAATACTGGCAAACACTGCTCCCAGCAGTCCTTTTATAATAAAGTCATATTGAAAAATGCTCTGCTCCACTAATTATGTAATTTAAGGACTGTATGAGGAACTTCTCCATGGGTTATAAGCTGTATCGGACAACCATATGCAAGCAGATCATCATTGGTGATCTCATGTGAAGGATGATAATGAAGATTCCTGTTGACACATGCAAACGACTTGATATGTTGTGATATAGTACCAACGTCGTGAGATACCATCAATATAGCCATCCTGGAATTCAGTTCTTTAAGCTTTTCATAAAAATCGTTCTCAAATGTCGAGTCAACAAAATTACCGGGTTCATCAAGCAGCAGGAGCCGCGGATTACCGATAAGAGCCCTGCCCAGGAAAACCCGCTGCAACTGGCCTCCTGAGAGTTCACTGAGAGGTGAACGTGCAAGATCCTTTATCCCAAGTTCTTCAATTACTGTTGAAGCCTTTCGCTTATCCTCAGATGTCATTCGTGATATAACCTTTTTTCTTATCATAAGTCCTGATAGGACAATATCCATTGCAGTGACCGGATAGTTTAAATCACCTGTGGAGATCTGGGGAAGATATCCTATGCTGTTTGAATTTAAGAGTTCATTATTGAATGTCAGGGTACCTCCTACCGGTTTAAGCAAGCCAAGAATTATTTTCAGGAGAGTTGTCTTGCCTCCTCCGTTGGGTCCTATAACTCCAATAAAATCATGCTCCTGCACGTAGAAATTAACATTTTCCAGCACCAGGCTTCCTCCGTAAGAAGCTGACAAAGATTCCATTTCAAACAGACGTGCCATTTTATACAGTTAAATTCTTCCTGATTCCAGACTCTTATGCAAATAATTAATTATTTCCCTGGTTGAGCTTTCCCAGTTTTCGGACAGCGGATCAATAATTACTATCTCAGCTCCTATTTCATCAGCAATAGCCTTTGCATTTTTCACATCATATTCCTTTTGCACAAAAATATACTTCAGGTTCTCTTTCCTTGCCCTGTCAATCAGGTATTTCAACCGCGATGGCGGAGGTTCTTTGCCTTCATACTCCACTGTGATTTCCTCCAGACCATAATCCCTGGCGAGGTAGCCGAGATTCGGATGGTATATCATAAAAGCTTTGTATCCGGAGCCGGAGAAAAGCCCGGAGGCAAGATCGTCTACAGAACTGATTACAGAATCCAGAACAACATAGTTAGCCGCATAAATATCTCTGCCTGAAGGATTAAGCCGGATAAGAAATTCTTTCAGATTTTTTGCCATTATCTTTGCACAACCCGGCGATACCCAGTAATGAGGATCAGCAGCTTCGGCATGTTCACCTTCATGATGGTGTTCAGATTCAAGAGGATCAATACTGTCTCCAAGCGACAATTTATGCATACCGGTGTTAACCTCGTAAAACCTGTCAAGCCATGTCATCTCAAAGCCAAGGTAACCGTTGCTGACATAGGCAACTGATTTCCTGAGATCTGATATCTGTCCGGGAAATGGTTCATAAATGTGAGGATTGGCTCCGGAGGGAACCATAACATTTACCCTGAAATCATCTCCGGCGATCTTCTCAATGAAATATTTGTAAGGTGCAATGCTCACTGTTATGACCTTTGTTTCGGGTTCCGCCCTTTTTCGTCCACAGGAAAGGATTGCAATTATCAGGAATATAGTAAACAGTATTCTTCTCATCAGATTAAAATAGGATACAAATTTAACATATAAGATAACATAAGGTTTAGTGTTGCAAATAAAATAATATAAGCTATTTTTGAGACAATTTAAGTAAAATCCTCCATCCCGCAGATGAAGAATAAAGGTGAGCATCTTGCTTCAATTTTACAGGATTTCAAAGATTGCTATTTCTTTCTTCATAATACAAAAGAGTTTCATATTGTTGAAAACATTATGAATGAAGGATTTGTATTTGAAAGTCAGCTCTCACATTCCACTGACAGGGTAAATCCGTATGAACCAATTGAGGTAACATACTTTCTATTCCAGAGAAAGGATTATGGAACCTATACGATAATAATTGCCATTCCCAAAATTATTTATGACATCTATACAGCTGTTTCAAATGAGCTTGATATTTGCGTTGAAGATGTTTTTACTATAAATGATCCGATCATAAGTGACAATGATGAGCTTGTATATACAGTATCTCCAAAACATATTCTCGGGTATTTCAATCAGAAGACCCAGGAGTTTTACCTGAACAGGAACTGGGATCCCTACTTCAACAACTGTATGTACCGGACCCCGGAAAAAAAAACCCGGAATACCGACCAGAAATAAACCGTAGTAACAATTGCCTGTAAAATAAATCAATAATCCTATTAATAATCAATTCTATAAAATGAAAATACCATTAAGAAAACTGATCCTGTCCTTTCTTGCAATAACTTTTGCAGCACAGGTTTCTGCCCAGGTTCAGTACAGGAACCACACAGCCCTGCTACAACGGGCTGAAGCCCTTTCAAAGGAATACCCTGCTTTATGTTCGGTGAAATCACTTGTTAAAACTGCAGGAAACAGGGACATTGTTGTAATCACAATAGGATCAGGAGAAAAAGATCTTAAACCCGGTATTGCTGTTATCGGCGGAACGGAAGGAAATTATATTGCCGGGAGGGAATTATCGCTGGGCTTTACCGAGAACCTGCTCAAAGAGTCAGGAAGTAATGAAATAAAGGAACTGCTTGGAAGCGTTACTTTTTATATTTTCCCTGATATATCACCTGATGCATCAGAACAGTATTTTTCTGCCCTGAAGTATGACAGGGTTGTCAATTCCCGTCAGACTGACAACGACAGGGACTTTCAGATCGATGAGGATCCTTACGAAGATCTTAATGGTGACGGAATGATCACCATGATTCGCGTTACAGATCCGGCCGGAAACTGGACAGAAAGCAGTGAAGATAAAAGAGTTATGGTTCCGGCCGACCTTTCAAAAGGGCAGAAAGGATCATATTTTGTTTACCCGGAGGGAACTGATAATGACAAGGATGGAAAATTCAATGAGGATGGTCAGGGTGGAGTAAATACCAACAGGAATTTCACTTATAATTATGAGGAACACGGTTTAAACACAGGTTATCATGCCATGTCTGAACCCGAAACAAAAGCCGTAGCTGATTTCCTTTTCGACCATTTTAATATTTACATGACAATAGCATTCGGACCCCAGGATAACCTCGGACAACCTTTGAAAGCATCGGACAAACAACCTGATTTCCTGCTTCAGGAACCAGGAATGGGCCGTGGTATGGGAATGGGAATGGGGATGGGGATGGGAACGGGTATGAGCAGGCCTTCATCAAGAGAACCTTCTGATAGACGATTAACCGCCATAACCAAAAATGATGAGATTATCAACAGGCTTGTATCCGAAAAATACCATGAAATTACCGGAGCCAAAGGAAATCCTCAGACAGTACAATCCCCGGGAAACTTTATGGACTGGGCATACTTTCATTATGGCAGATACAGTTTCAGCACACCGGGATGGTGGTATCCTGTTGATAAGGGGAAAAGCATTGAGGCTGCTTTCCTTTCATTTGCTGAAAAAAATAAAATTCCTGATCCGTTTATTCCATGGAGTGAAATAAAGCACCCTGATTTTCCTGATAAAATGACTGAGGTTGGAGGCATAAAGCCTTTTGCGCTTGTAAATCCCCCCGCAGATACTCTTGGAGCTCTTATTTTAAGTCACTACAGGTTCATTACAGCCATTGCAGCAATGCATCCTGAACTTGAATTCCTTGATCCGAAAGTAGAAAATACCGGGGAAAATATTTTCAGAGTCACTGTTAAAGTACATAACAAGGGACTGTTTGCAACAATGGCAGAAGCAGGAGTAATGAATCAGTGGACGCGGCTTATGAGTATCTCGGTTGATCCCGGCAAGGGGCAAACAATTATCAGCGGGCAGAAGATTCAGCGCATGAAGAGGCTTGAAGGAGGAGGATCAGCGGAATATTCATGGCTGGTATCGGGGAAAGGCAGTGTTACAATTAATGCAGGTGCAATAAATACCGGCTCAATCAAAACAACACTTGAACTGAAATAGTAAATAATAAAAGTATTCTTATAATGAAAAGATATATATTGTTCTCACTGGCATCGGTCATTTTTCTGTTTTTACCTGAAGTCCTGTTATCACAGAGTGACCTGCTCTTTTACAAGGCAGCCGGTTCTCCTGCCAATCCTAAAGTGCAGGCTTCATGGAATAAGTATTATACAAACGAGGGAATTACAGATCTCTGCACAAGACTGGCAAAGGCCTATCCTGACCTGGTCTCAATGGAAATAATAGGCAAATCATACCAGGGAAGGAATATCTGTCTGCTTACCATAAGTGACAAAAAGGTTAAGGATCCTGCTGCCAAACCCGGATTCTGGATAGATGGTAATATTCACTCAATTGAGCTCCAGGGAACTGAAATGGCAATGTACACCGCATGGTATCTCTGCGAAATGTATGATGAAAATGAATTCATCAGGAAACTACTTGCTGAGAAAACATTTTATATAGCCCCTACCATTAATCCCGACGGGCGAGAATATTTCACCTCCGCAACAGTTCCCCCACGCTCGGGACTTGCTCCGAGAGATAATGACCGAGACGGACTGGTTGATGAAGACGGATACGACGATCTTAATGGAGATAAGGAAATTTCGATGATGAGGATCAGAAGTCCGAAAGGAAATATGAAGGTTGATCCCTCCGATCCGAGGAAAATGATCAGAGTGGCAGCAGATGAAAAAGGAGAATATGAATTGCTCGGGATGGAAGGTTTCGATAATGACGGTGACGGTCTTATTAATGAGGATGGTCCCGGAAGTTATGACGGAAACCGCGACTGGGGATTTAACTGGGAGCCTAACTATATTCAGAACGGTGCCGATAAATATCCTTTTACTTTTCCTGAAAACCAGGCGGTACGGGACTTTGTAAAGAATCATCCCAATATTGCAGGATCCCAGTCATTTCATAACTCAGGCGGAATGATCTTAAGGGGACCTTCCATACCGGGTGGTGGAGCTGAAGCTTATAGCAGGATAGATGATGAGGCAATAAACAAAATTGGAAAAACAGGTGAAAAGATTATTCCCGGATACAAGCTTCTGACTATATGGAAGGATATGTACACAGTCTGGGGAGGTGAGCTCGACTGGATGCATGGCAACGGTGTGTTTGTATATTCAAATGAGCTGTGGACTTCCTATCTGATGTTTTATGATACAACCAATACAGACCAGTATGAATTTGACAGGCTGCTGTTGTTCGATGATTCATTCATCGCCTGGCAGAAAGTAAACCATCCACTGTATGGAGAGATTGAAGTAGGTGGTTTCAGGAAAAATTTTGGAAGATTACATCCCGGATTCATGATAGAAACAGATGCTCACAGGAATGCCGCTTTCTGCATTTACAATGCAAATGAATTACCTTTACTGAAAGTGACAAATGTCACAGTAAAAAACATTGAAGGAGGACTTAAGGAGGTATCGGCAACCATTGAGAACACCAGAATGCTGCCTACCCATTCGGCTTCAAACCTTAAATTCAGGATTGATCATCCTGTATATGTTTCACTTGAAGGTGGAATCGTGATTTCAGGAATGATAGTTGATGATATTATTCAGAACAGGACAACTGAACAGAAGAGAAATCCCCAGAGGATGGAGATAAACAATATTCCCGGCAATTCACAGGTAGATGTACGGTGGATTGTAAAAGGGGGAAGCAAATACACTGTAAATGTTAAAAGTGTAAAGGGAGGAGAAGCAACAGGGGAAACAAAATAGGGAAAAATAAGCAGCCGTTTAAAAACCGATTTTACCACCAACCCCCTAAAGGCATAGGCGTTAAATTAAAACTTTTTCTGTTGAAATTTAGGGATAGTAAAAGTTTACCCTCCTCTTGAAGGAGGGGTGGCCGGGACGATTGATTATCTGATTATTACAAGGTTTGTTTCCCGGCCGGGGTGGTTGATTATTTGATTATTTTACATTCATTTCTGTTGATAACAAAAACCGATTCACATAAAAGTTTTAAATTATCTGGATCATCTTTTGGATAAGATGTAACTCTGCTACTGTTATAAGATTCGAAAACAGATTGGATTTTAAAGACTTTTAATATTTAGAATGGAGATAATGAAAGATTTCAGAAAAACAAAGAATATAATTATTAAAATCAACCACCCCGGCCGCAAAGAAGCATTGCAACAATTTAATAAACATTGTGTTGCGGCCACCCCTCCTTCAAAAGGAGGGGAAACTTATTCCATTGTTTCCTGCAATAAAGCTATGCTTAGTTTAACGCCCATGCCTCAAGGGGGGCTTTTAGATCTGATGCTTTTCAATTAGTGCCGCTTTAGCGGCATTTAGGGGTGGAATTAGAAAAGGGGCCTTTGCGAGGGCCCCTTTTGCCAGGAATGAAAACTAACTGCTAATTTGTCTGAAGCGATATTTTGAAGTAGCCGGTTGCCTTTGTTGCTGAAATCAGGAATTTCCACTCTCCTGCTTTATCCAGGTTCTCTGTCTCGGTTATAGAGAATGATTTACGCCAGTTCAGGCTGCCTGATTCATCAATAAGTATTTCAGAATACGTTTTACCATTAGGCATGGTTATCTTGATCCGTATTTCACCATCCTTGCAATCGCCGTTTACAGACATCACAACCGATTTTGAAGCCTTTTCCACATCAAATCCATATTCCTTCGAGAAGTTGCTCTCCTTTACATTCTTTGAAAAATCCCATCTGGTCATCTGGCTGTGGTCGCTGAAAGCATAAGCATGTGCAGTTCCCGATCCGACTGAGGACCACACCATAGGTTCATCAATCCTGAATGACCTGTCGCCTCTACTTCTGTATACTTTCATAATATTTCCCTCATCTCCACCTTCAAAATCCTCAGTGATGACTTCAATCTCCATGTCCGACATATCACCGGGAGGGGGAGGTGGTGGCGGTACTATATATTTTGGCTTGGCTTCTTTTTTCGCTTCCTGAGCGGCTTTCAGAGCTTCCTCCTGTGCTTTATACTGCTCCGACATTGCTTTCTTCTGCTGCTCAATCTCCATCTGGATCTTTTTTTCCTTTTCCTTGTCTGCTTCGCTCTGCTGGGCCATAATCTGCTGGAAGGACGATGAAGATATCAACAATACTATTGTTATAAATACACTTAACTTTTTCATGACTGCCCGTTTTTTGTTTATGATGTAAAGATACGGCCACATTACATCCTGCAGTGTTAATACAAGGTTAATGCAGGGTTAATGTTTGGGGCATGAAGCACTATTATAAAATAATTGAATAATTTTGAGACACATAACTTACCGGGATGAAAAAGAGAAACACCATTTTGCTCCTCGGAATAACTTCAATAATAATACTTACTTCGGTGCAGGTATTAATAATAAGAGGTATCTGGAAGCAGAAAAATGAAATGTTCTCACTAAAATACACCATGGGGGCGCAGGAAGCACTCTATTTTATCAACAGGAGAATGTCTACCGATGGCTTTGACACCGTGCGTTTTGTCCTGAGCAAATATTCAGAACAGGCTAACAGGGAGCTGCGTATGATTAAGGATACTGCCCTCCTTAATCAGAAAAAGAAGGAGATCTTCGAATTTTTCAGTTATTCTCTTAACAAGGAACAGGATCTGTCGGAGATGCTTGCCAAATATTTCGAGCTCAGGGGCCTTGAGAAAAAATTCATCTACACTATTGTAATAAATGATCTCGATCTTATAACTGACGATACTGTTTCAATAATTCACAGTGCAAGAGCTAAGTTACCTGCCAGACCTGGAATAATTGAGAAAATGGCAGCAGTTGATTATGCTAAATCGAGGATTCTGGTTAACTGGTTCCAGATGGAAGATAATTATTACAGGCTGCGATTTGATTACTTTATAGATTTTTCCGATAAACAAAAACTGATTCTCAGGGAATCGGCAGCCTTTCTTGGTATGAGTATTTTCAGTATAGTAGTTGTGGTAATTATCTTTATTATAGCATACAGGAACCTTATTGAAGAGAAACGGCTTTCTAACCTGAAAACCGATTTCATCAATAATATGACACATGAGCTCAAGACTCCCCTCTCTACAATAACAGTTGCAGGAAAAACACTGGAGATGCCTCAGGTAATAACCAATGAGGAAAAGATTCTTGAAACTGCAAGAATGATCGGAAAACAAAGCGTGCATCTTAATCAGCTTATAAACATGATTTTGGAGATAAGCATGTGGGAAAGATCACAGTTTGAACTTGACAAAAAAAATACTGATGTTGGTGATCTTCTTAATGATATTGTAGACAGTTTCAGTTCAGGTGGAGGCAGCAATGCTACAATCAATAAAAAGTATGACCTCAATGGTCTGAAAGCAGAGCTGGATCCTGTTTATTTTACAACAATGGTTAATAACCTCCTTTCAAATGCAGTAAAATATTCTGTAAATGAACCCGTTATTGATATAGAAGGCTTCAGAAATGAAAACTCTGTAATATTCAGAGTCTCTGATAATGGAATCGGCATCAGTAAGACTGATCAGAAACATATATTTGATAAATTCTACAGGGCACAGACCGGCAATATTCACAAATTCAAAGGTTTGGGTCTTGGGTTATATTATGTTAAGAGGATAGCTGAAGCTCATGGCGGGAATGTATCTGTCAGCAGTAAACCGGGAAAAGGAAGCACATTCACAATTGATATACCATATTAATATTATAACATCACAGTAAAATGAAAGTATTGATAGCAGAGGATGACAGGGATTTCGGTAATATACTGGCTCAGTATGTCTCGATGAGCGGCTTCACAGTAAAGCATGCCAGGGACGGGAATGAAGCATGGGAAATGTTCCTTCAGGATAAACCTGATATTTGCGTGCTTGACGTAATGATGCCGGAGATGGATGGTTTCACTCTTGGTGAAAAGATAAAGGAAAACACTCCTGATGTACCAGTAATATTTCTTACTGCCAAGAGCCTCAGGGAGGATATTGTAAGAGGTCTGAAGATCGGAGCTGATGACTATATTACCAAACCATTCGATCCCGAGATCCTTATTTTAAGGATAAACAACGTACTCAAAAGGGCATATTCCTCATCAAATGATGAATTTAAGGTATCAGACACTGTGCTGAAATTCAATACACTTGAACTCGTATGCGGAGAAACCCGGGAAAAACTTACAATTAAAGAAGCCCAGTTGTTGAAATACTTTATGATAAATAAGAACAAAATCCTTGCAAGAGAGGATATTCTTACCGAGATTTGGGGAGAGGATGATTATTTCCTGGGACGCAGCATGGATGTATTCATCAGCCGCCTCAGGAAATATGTGCAGAATGACAAGAATATTGATATCAGAACTGTCAGGGGAACAGGATTTATCCTTGAGGTGATCAGCGAAAACTAGAAATTGGTTATACTATAATCCGGAGTATTGTAAACTTTAGAGTACTGTCCGATAATAAGTATAAGATTCTTCGCTTCGCTCAGAATGACAATTATTTACAGTGTTTAGGTGTTGGGGATGTAGAAAAAGTACAAATCCATTAACCGCAAAGGTAACAAAGGTTTTACGCTAAGGACGCAAAGGCCAAATTGTCAGTGATTTAACTTTGCGCACTTTATGCATTACTTTGCGTACTTTGCGGTTAAAAGACTTTTTCTACAGCCCCTTAGTATACAATTACCTGTCATTCTGAGCGAAACAAAGTGGAGCGAAGAATCTCATACTTAATATGCATATTATCCGTTTAATTCTGTTAATTTTATAACAATAACCTAAACCTTAAACTATGCACCGCAGAGAATTTATCCGGCAGGGCACCATTGCCTCTGTCACAGGTTCAGCCATAATAAATGGTCTCTATATGAACAGCTTATTCGAGAGCAGTACCGGGATACCAGTCAGTATTGATATTCCGAGTCCTTACCTTAGCAAGCTTGTTGTCAAACCGGTTATAACTGCAATGTATCACACAGCTATATGGGAAGGGCCCTGCAGATGGAAAGGGGAGACCAAGGAACAGGAACTGAAGGCAGCAGAAGATCAGCTCATCTCGTTCAGAAAGTTTGTGACCAGTGATAAAATTGACAAATCGCTTGTCACAATGCTTGAACCGGGACAGATATTCTTCATGGAGGATTTCAAAATAACGGAAGAGGAATATAAAAAAATAGAGGAAGATGCAAAAAAAGCGGATGTCCTTCTTATTAATCCTTACGGTTGTTCCATTTCAAACTTTAATGTAGCCTCAAGGTACAGGAAGCCTGTAGTCATAAGCAGCGGACCGAGCTGCAGAACTGTAGATGTGGCTGCCTATTGCCGCAGCAGGGGTATCGAGTGTTATATTCCTGACGAAATTGAAGATATAAACCAGATTTTCAGCCTTTTAAAAGCAAGAAAGAATTTTGCTGAAACAAGAATACTTTTCCCGACAGACTGGAAATGGCCATCTGTTTGCAGCATCGCCGGAATTAACGAACCGGAAAAACTCAGAGAAAAATTTGGGATTCAGCTTATAAACATCCCATATGCCGATCTGTCAAATGAGATGGAAAGAATCAGGAGCGATAAAAACATGAAGCCGGAGGCTTTGAAAATGGCCGACACTGTTTATGGTGGCGCAAGCCGGTCATTTATTGACAAAAAATATGTGGTTAACAGTATGGAATTCTATCAGACTGTTGTAAGCCTGATGAAACAGCACAAATGCAATGCTTTCACAATTGAGTGTTTTGAGTTCTGCACAAGCAGGCTGCCTCAGAAATGGGGCATCACACCCTGCCTGATTCATACCATGCTGAAAGATTTGGGCATTCCTTCTGCCTGTGAAGGTGACCTGGGTGGATTGCTTCCTATGCATATGCTTATGTTACTGTCAAATAAGTCACCCCATTTCGGTAACATGTTTTACTATCCCGAAAAAGGCAAGGGCACCATGGCTGTTAATCACAGCGTGCCCGGTATTAAAATGAACGGTTATGACAAGCCGGGTCTTCCTTACCAGCTATCCCACTTTACTGATTCAGGATTCGGCACCAAGGCCATTGTGGATTTTATGAATAATGATGTGAAGGATATAACAATTGCCAGGATGAATCCTGCAGGAACCGGCATCCTGGTTCTGAAAGGTACCCTGGTTGATTCAAAGGGCTGGGATGATGAAACAATCGGATGCCATGACATTGCCTATATGGTTGGCAAGGATAGTGGCACAGCCAGGGAATACGTCAGAAAACAGGCTGATTACGGTAACCATCTTCCATGGGTTTATGGAGATTATTCCGGACAGCTTGTAAAGCTGGGCAAACTACTGAATATTGATGTAGAAGTGGTTAGCTGATAATTCTACTTTGCTTCCAGTACCTCTTTTACCTTGTTGTAAAGATCTTCTCCGCGGAGATTCTTTGCAATGATAGTTCCCGTCTCATCGAGAAGGAAGCTGGCAGGTATAGCGCTTACTGCATATGTTTTTGCAGCGGCATTGCTCCAGTACTGAAGATCTGATACATGTGTCCATGTAAGCTTGTCATCAGCGATAGCTTTTACCCAGTCTTCCTTTTTCTGATCAAGAGAGACCCCAAATACATCGAATCCTTTCTTACTGAATTCGTTATATACTTTTACAAGATTTGGGTTCTCCTTGCGGCAGGGACCGCACCATGCTGCCCAGAAGTCTATTAGAAGAAGCTTTGATCCTATTTTTGACGAGAGTGAAACCGGATTTCCGTCAACATCATTCATTGTAAAATCAGGGGCTTTCTGACCTATTGCTACAGCTTTCATCTGCACCACTCTTTCCTTAAGAGCAACAATTGTGGGCAGCGCAGCAATTGTAGTATCGAGCTTGCTGATTATTGACTCAAGTTCATCGCCTTCCATATCATAGCTTATGCTTCCGAGTATTGAAGGAGTAACATATGATGCAGGATTATTGAGCACAAAATTCTTCTGATTCTTAAGCATTTCATTCTGAACCGAGTCAGCTCTATTTTCAATTTCGGCAAGGAGTGCAGTATTTCCTGACTGTGTAGCCTGCTGGTACTGACTGTAAATAGCTGAATATATATCGCTGAGAGGTTTGTTAGAATCAACAAATGACTTATACTCATCATGAGTTTTTGAACCTGTTACCTCTGCTTTGAAAAGTGAATCAAGTGATCCCTCAACAGTAATTACAGAATTCTCAAGATAAAAAGATGTTCGTTTCCTGGTATCACCGGCAACAAGCTGAACAAGCTGAGGATAATCAACAGCTCCACCCTTAATGGTAAAGTTTCCATTTTTTGAAACAGCGGAGTCCAGGGTAATTGTTTTACCGGCTTCTCTTTTCTGGAGGAAGAATGTTATACTGTCAGAACCTTCAATCTTACCTTTAACAACATACTGTTTTTCGGATGAACAGGCAGCCATAATAATAAGCATGGCAAATAAATAGATACTCTTTTTCATTTTCTTGTCGCTTTGAATATAAAAATGATTAAAACTTAAAATTTCGTGCAAATATAAATAAAATTCAACACCCTTTTCCGTTGCAATACTTGTCAATCAGAATTTTAGCAGCTTTATACGATGTTATTCTTCCTTCATAGAGTTTTTTTTCAAGTTCCGGCCTCAGGTTTTTTATTTCTTTGTCGCTATAGAAATTATTATGGAGATAATCGGAAATAGCATCGTGCATCCTGATAACTGCCTGTTGTTTCCTGAACTCATCAAAAAACCCCGACTTCTTTGTGAATAAATAATAAGCATTTATTACCTCCCATAATTCTTCTATTCCGGTATTTTTCAGAGCAGAACATGTGAGCACTTTAGGTTTCCATCCTGAAGGTCCCGGAGGAAAAAGGTGCAATGCATTCTCATATAATCCTTTTGCCCCCTCTGCAAATATTTTGTTGTCACCATCAGCTTTTGTTATGGCAATTATGTCAGCCATCTCCATAATACCACGTTTAATTCCCTGAAGTTCATCACCTGCACCGGCAAGCATCAGAAGCAGGAAAATATCAACCATGGAATGTACTGCAGTTTCTGACTGCCCTACTCCTACTGTCTCAACAAGTATTGTGTCAAATCCTGCTGCTTCACAGAGAATAATTGTCTCACGTGTCTTCCTTGCCACACCTCCGAGTGTTCCTGCCGACGGGGAAGGTCTGATGTATGCATCAGGATGAATACTGAGCTGTTCCATCCTGGTCTTGTCGCCAAGGATGCTGCCCCTTGTTTTTGAGCTGCTGGGATCAACTGCAAGCACAGCCAGCTTTCTCCCCTTCCCTGTCAGGAACAGACCAAAAGTTTCTATGAATGTACTTTTACCTGCCCCCGGAACACCTGTTATTCCTATTCTCAGTGATTGTGAGCCATGGGAAAGGCATCGTTCAATTATTGCCTGTGCCTCTTCATGATGCTGGGGAAGTGAACTCTCAATCAGAGTTATGGCCTGACTAAGGATAGTTCTGTTACCTGAGGTTATCCCGTCAACATACTCATCAGTCGAATATTTTCTTTTCTTTCTGCCAGCTGTTTTCCGGAGAATGTCAGGGTTTATACTGGGGGGCTGGCTCACACCCTCCTGCACAATCAGTGAACTTTTAGTTCCTCTCTCTTTCTCCTTATCCATCAGATTACTTTGCTGCCGCAGGCTGCTGTTCAACCTCAGCATTTATCATAAGGACTATCTCTGAATTTTTTGGATCATTAGTATATACATAAACAGCCTTTGTGACCTTCCCGGTATATCCGCCTGAATTGAATGTAGCCTTGATTGAACTCGATTCACCCGGTTTAATACCTACACCCTGATTCCCCTGCTGAATAGCTGTACAGCCGCATGTTGAACGGATGTGCCTTATTACCAGGTCTCTCTTGCCCTCGTTTTTAAACTTGAATTCTACCTCATTCTGTGTCGATCCCTTAATTTTGCCAAGGTCGTAGGTATTAGATGAGATCCTGAATACTGGAGCATTGAGCATTTCCTCCTTTGAAAGTGAAGAGAAATCCTCTACAAGGTTGGCAGAAACGTAATAGTAGACATTCTCAAGGACAACATCGTTGATTTTGACTTTTATCATATCGCTTACATTTCCCCAACCAGTATTTTTAGTGGCATCAAAAGTACCTTCTATCATACCTTTCTCACCGGGTTTAAGAGTGGACGGAGTGGCTTTTACAACAAGATGAGGAGGAAGATTAATAAATTCCACCTTTGCATCCTTATCAGATGTGTTAACCATCTGCATCACCCTTATCTTCTTCTCTGTCTTCTTAATATTTGTAAATGCCATATGATTACTTTCAAATCTTACAGCACCAACCGGGAATGTAAATAAATCCTCGACTGTTTTTTCACGTGGAGTAACTTCACCTTTAATTGTCAGAACAACCACTTCGGGCTTTGAATTGGAATATACCGAAAGGGTTTTGTTAAACGGTCCGGGCCTGTCTTTGGGATCATAAATTGCAGTTATCTTGCCCTTGCCTCCTGCAGGTATCGGCGACCGTGTCCACTCAGGAGTGGTACAGCCGCATGAAGCAACTATATTCTGTATAACAAGAGGATCCTTTCCTTCATTGGTCACAATAAAATCGTAAGTCTGCCTTCCTGCTTCCTCCTTGAATTTTCCAAAATCATGTTCTGTTTCAAGCAATTGCATTTTTGCCTGAGACTGCTGAGCATTCAGTGTGTAACCCAGAGTTACCGCAACAAATATTAAAAACAACCTTTTCATATACTTACTATATTTTATTTTCCTGATAAAGTTGTGCAAAATTACAAATTTTATACGTCTGATGTTATTAATAAACAAATTCTTTGCCATAATAGTTGCATTACAGATTATCAAAAAACAGGCCGAAACAAAAAAAATCAAGGAAAATCATCAAAAAAATAAACTTTGATCAATTTATTCTGTTTAGAATTAGATAATCATTAGTTTTGCTGACCGGACCGGTTCTTTTGGAACAAAATTTGATGCTGAAATGATCCGGATCTGATAAGAAACCTGCATATGGCTAACCTCAGAAAACTGACAATTGTGATCGTGGCGTGCTTGCTTTATGTCAATGCAAGGGGGCAATTCTATAATGGTCATCAGATGACTTTTGGCAAGAACAAAGTACAGTATTACGATTACTACTGGCAGTTTTACAGATTTGATTATTTCGACTGTTACTTCAATGAATTTGGTCGCGACCTGGCACAGTTCACTGCAGATTATGCCACAAAAAAACTGAAGGAGATTGAGGATTATTTTGATTATTCACTTGAGAAGAGAATGATTTTCATCATCTACAACAAGAGTGCAGAATATAAACAAACAAATATTGGTCTTGTAACATTTGATGAGGAGTCTTACAATATTGGGGGTTTCAGCAGAATCATCAAGAATAAGGTCATGCTCTATTATGAAAACGATCATGTCGCCTATCAGAACCAGATTGCTGCTTCAATAGCTGAAGTTATAATAAACGAGATGCTTTATAATGCTGAAACCAGGGACAGGGTTTCAAGTTCGCAGGTAATTAATATGCCTGACTGGTATATAAAGGGACTTATAAAATACTCATCGCATAACTGGGATTACGAAGCAGAAAACAGGATAAAGGATGGCCTTAAATCTGGCAAATACAGGAACATCAATCATCTGGAATATGATGACGCCATTGATGCCGGTATGTCATTCTGGAGATTCATCGGAAATGAATATGGCGATGCCCTGATTCCAAATATTCTGTATCTGACAAAGATTTATAAAAACATTGACGATGGTTTTCAGTATGTTATCGGGAAAGACCTTAAAGAACTGCTCATTGAATGGAAAAAATATTACCTGGATATGTATTCCGGAGATAAAGGTAATCCGGGTGAAGATGGGAACCTGATAAGGAAATCAAGAAAAGAGCAGATTTTCCAGCAGGTGAAGGTAAGTCCTGGAGGGGAATATATAGCCTATATAACAAATGACTGGGGAAGGAAACGAATATGGCTTTATGACAATGCTACAGGAAAGCAGAAGATTATTTTCAGGAAGGAACCTAAATTTGAGCAGTTTACCGACGATACGTACCCGGTGATGGCCTGGCATCCCAACGGTAGAATTCTTACATTTATTAATGAGGAGAAGGCCGACCTGCTGATGTATTTTTACAGGTTAAATGAAAAAAAGCTGGAAACAAGGAACCTTCTGTATTTTGACAAGATTCTCGATTTCTCATATTCACCCGAGGGAACCAGACTCGTAATGTCGGCTGTAAAGGATGGCAATACCGACCTCTATATTCACACAATCGCATCAGGGACCAATGAACAGATTACGAGGGATATTGCTGACGATCTTCACCCGTCTTTCCTGAAAGACTCGCCGGGTGAGATAATCTTTTCATCAAACCGCATATCAGATACTTTAACCAATACAGGGAGTCCTTTTGAAGACCTCGCTACCACATTTGATCTCTTCACCTATAATCTGAACAAAAGGAACAATTATCTGGTGAGGCTTTCTGAAGGGAAGTACACTGACAGGTTTCAGCCAGTTGGTATTTCGAAGAATAAGTTAACCTACCTTGGCGATCAGAATGGAATCTTCAACCGTTATGTGGCTAACTTCGACAGTACTATAAGTTATATTGATACCACAACTCACTACAGGTTTTATATAGAGTCTGTTCCTGTGTCCAATTATGACCGTAATATTCTGAACCAGTCAGTAGCCAACGGACCGGGTGTTTTCAGTGAGGTTCTTTTTAATAAGAGAAACTTCAAGCTCCGGAAGGGTAATTTCAGTGACCAGACCAAAGTACCGGAAAGCGAAATCCTCAAAACACAATACAGAAACGAGAAAACCACTCTTCTCCATAAAGCTGACAGCATAGAGCAACTAAGGCAGCGTCTGATTATTGAGGACAGAAAGAGAAGAGATACACTTACAAAACCTATCTATGAGTATTATGAGCAGAATGAACCGATTAACATAGCCCATTACATTTTTGAGAAAGAGAAAGAAAACTATTATGAGCAGCTCTGGAGAAAAGACTATATGGATATCGATCTGGATACTGCAGAACTCGAATTCCCATTGATAAGGATCTATGAGACCTCTTTCTATAACAACTATATCGTGGGACAGATCGACTTCAGCTTCCTGAATAACTCTTACCAGGTCTACAGCGGAGGTGCCCCGTACTATAACCCCGGATTCAACATTCTTACAAGGTTTGGAACTGTTGATCTCTTTGAAAATTACAGGGTTACTGGAGGATTCAGACTCGCTGGTGATTTTGACAGCAACGAATACCTGCTCAGTGTTGAAAATCTCAAGGGCAAGTTTGATAAACAGCTTATTTTCCACAGGCAGGCTTTTTTCAGTTATAATGATACTTCTCTCTTTAAGACGCATTCACATAACCTTTATCTTTCTTATTCCAAGCCAATCACTCCTGTCCTGGCCCTGAAAGGAACCATTGCCTACAGAAATGACAGGCATGTCTTCATGTCAACAGATGTTGTTACACTCAGTTATGAGAACATCTACCAGCACTGGGGCAGTCTTAAAGGTGAAGCCATCTATGACAATACAAGGAAAAGAGCCATAAATATTTACTATGGTACCAGGACCAAAGTATTTGCTGAATATCATAAGCAGCTCAACAGGGGAAAATCCGATATGGTGGTTCTTGGTATAGATTTCAGGAAGTACACCCGCATACACAGAGAGTTAATCTGGGCAAACAGGTTTGCTGCCAGTTCATCATTCGGACCTACGAAACTGTTATATTACCTTGGAGGTGTTGACAACTGGATGGGTTACCTGTTTAATAATACTCCGATGTTTAACAATGCCACACCTGTCACACCCGGACAGAATTACAGTTTTCAGGCACTGGCCACAAATATGAGAGGATTCAGGCAGAATGTACGTAACGGAAATAACTTTGCCCTTATAAACAGTGAAATCAGATGGCCTGTAGTAAGATACCTTGTAGGTCATCCTCTTCGTTCCAATTTCCTGAACAGTATACAGGTAGTTGGATTCGGGGACATTGGATCGGCATGGACAGGGATATCTCCCTGGGATAGCGACAATGGCTATGACCGGGATGTAATTACCAACGGACCTGTCAAAGTTACACTCGATTCAAACCGTTCACCCGTTGTTGCAGGCTTCGGAGCCGGTGCCAGGGCTCAGATAATGGGCTATTTTGTGAGAGCTGACTGGGCCTGGGGTATAGAGAACAATTATGTCCTTCCAAGAATATTCTATCTTTCGTTCAGTCTCGACTTCTAACATATTCACCCAGGATAAATGCCGGGAATAAAGGAAATCATACTCTCCAAAGCGGATGATCTGCATAAAGAGGTAATCAGTCTTCGAAGACATTTTCACAGGTATCCCGAACTCTCATATGAAGAGACTGAAACATCTGCTTTCATAAGTAAATGGCTGAGTGAAAATAATATACCATTCAGGGATAAAATTGCCGGGACAGGACTCATAGCAGAAATAAAAGGTAAAGGTAATGGTAAAAAAGTCGTGGCCGTAAGAGCAGAAATGGATGCACTGCCGGTCATGGAAAGGAATAATACAGATTATACAAGTCTACATCCAGGTAAAATGCATGCCTGCGGACATGATGCCCACATGGCTATCCTCATGGGCACCGCACTACTTCTGAAATCAATAAACAGCCTGTTTGGAGGAACACTGTTATTGATTTTCCAGCCCGGAGAGGAGAAATCGCCGGGCGGTGCCAAACTTATGATTGAATCGGGAGAACTTAATAATCCAAAACCTGATATAATAATTGCAACCCATAACCTGCCTGAGCTGGGAAGCGGAAAAACAGGCTACAGATCAGGTAGCTATATGGCATCATGCGATGAAATTTATATCACAGTCTCAGGCAAAGGAGGCCATGCTGCACTTCCCGGCCTTACCACCGATCAGATATATATTGCCTCAAAGCTGGTTGTAAGGCTACGGGAAAAAATGGCTGAAATGATTGCAGCCAGGGGTATTCCCACAGTTCTTGGAATTGGGAAAATAACCGGCTACGGAGCTACCAATGTTATTCCTGAGACAGTTGAAATTGCAGGTACCTTCAGGACATTTGATGAAAACTGGAGGGTTGAAGGATTAACCTCACTTAAAAATATTGCTGCGGAAACAGCTTCTGAATATGGTATAAGGATTGAGGTAAGGATAGAAGAAGGATATCCTGTACTTATTAATAATGAATACCTTACAGATAAAGCAGTAAGACTTTCGGAGGAGTTGCTAGGAAAGGAAAACGTAAAAATGTTTGAAACCAGGATGAGTTCCGATGATTTCTCATTTTACTCATCAGTTGCCCCGACACTCTATTTCAGGACCGGAATGGGAAAAACCACATCTGACGGGGAATTAAGGAAGCTGCATACTCCTGATTTTGACATTGATGAAGAAGGACTCAGAACAGGAGTCGCCAACATGAGCTGGCTGGTATTAAATTTTCTCTCGGAATGATATAATTATCAGGTTTTTTTTTCTTTTTAAAAAAATAAGATAATTTTGTCAATTATTGTAATTAATAATCAAAAATTATAAAAATGGCTTACAAAATTAATGATGACTGTACTGCTTGCGGAACATGCATTGATGAATGTCCTGTTGAAGCAATATCTGAGGGTGATATCTATAAAATAGATCCGGATGTATGTACTGATTGTGGTGCATGTGCTGATGTATGCCCAGTAGAGGCTATTCATCCGGTATAGCACTCCTCCAACAAAGAATAAGAAAAGGGGCCTCAGAGCCCCTTTTTATTTAGGTGAATATCTTGCGTTTTCAAGTATTGACTGCAAATTGGTTTCCTTCATTAACTTTTCGAGGGTGACACCGGGATTTTTCATCATATATGATTCCACGATTCTGAATCCTATCCAGACCGATGCCCTGCCAGGGGATTCATTTGTAAAATAGGTCGTAAAAGGTGCTTCACCGGTGAGTTTTCTGATAATCAGCTGATCAGTCTTAAAAAGCAGATCATGCTCAAGAAGATACTGCCACATCTGGTCTTCATTATTTCTGCAGAATTTCATCTGGTCAGATGTGAATCCGAATAAAATATCCTCAGGCACATCAGGCAGCATGCATTTCTGATAATACTTCAGCTTGCCTTCATGAATCATGCCGGCAAGTACATTATCAGCTTCATAACCGATAAGCACATAATCCCACTCCGAAGCAGCCCATCCATAAATACAGTCGGGAATAATATTCGCAGGGGTCATCCTGTCAGACAAATATTTGTATATGCCCAGTCTGGGATAGTATTCACAGTCTGCACCAAGATAGCGGTCAATCCCTATTCCCAGCACCGAATCGCCGGTGATAATACTGTTATTGAAACCTGAAATACAAGTGTATACCGAAGGGATGCTCTTTCCCGGAAAGTAATACTTATAGTGCCTGAATGCTTTGTTAATCAATTCTTCTGTTTCTGAAAGATCACGAAAGGTCTTTATTACTGAATCATATACTTCATTGTTTAGCCTGTCTGTGCAAAATCTAACAAGTAAATCACTGAATGAGCTGTCATTAACATTACCCGTATTAATGACATAACTGAAAAGCTGCAGAAAATTTCCATATTTCTCCTTAAGTCCGGGTACTCCAGCAGGAATGTCACCGGGATTTATGGAAAACATGTCCATTTCAAGCCGTTTTATCCTTATGTCAGAATCAATATCCGAAATATCAACATCATAATGGCTTGATTTGCAAGATATTAAAAATATAAGATAAATAAAAACAAATAATACTGTTATAAAATTTCTGCCCATATTCCGGTATGATAAGAATGTCAAAAATAATCACTTTTTAATTAGTATCTCAAAAGAATCGTCCTGCAATAACTTCCGTATAAATTTGTTACTTTTACTTCAAGTTTGCATCAAAGTTCAGAAGAATAAATCACTGCAGAATGAAAATCTCAAAAACTACAGCACAAAGGATCCTGGCGTGCATACTATTCTTTTTTCTCCTCATCATTACCACAGAAAAAACCTGTGCCCAGAAGAGAATCAGTTTTGGTATTCATGCAGATCCACTTGCAGGATGGTTCACATCCGACAACAAGGATGTAATAAACAAAGGAACCAGACCCTGCCTGAATTTCGGACTAACCTTCAACAGGTATTTCACAGAAAACTATGCTTTTTCAACAGGTTTGAACCTCATAACTGCAGGTGGCAAGCTTTCATATAATGATACTATTACAATGTTACTGAATAATCCGACAACAATTCTGCCGGGGAATGAGGTCATTTATAATATAAAATACCTGTCAATTCCTATAGGACTTAAACTTCAGTCGAACCAGATAGGATATATTACATTCTTTACCGATCTCGGCCTTGATCCCAAGTTTGTCCTGGGAGGAAAAGCAGAGATTCCGGAAATGGGTATTGAGAAGGAAAACGCCTCTGCGGAGCTCAAGGATTTTAACATGGGATATCATGTAACGGCAGGAATCGAATACTCCCTTGGAGGTACAACAGCAATAGTTCTTGGACTCAATTTCGAAAGTAATTTTATTGACATTACCGAGGACACTGCTGGTCAGCCTCTTGATAAAATACTTCATAAAATGCTTGGTATCAGGTTAGGGATTAATTTTTAAAGTCCGATGAAAATTTCTATTGCACAGCTGAACTATCATATAGGCAATTTTGAGTATAATAAGTCACTTATCTGTTCATCAATTCATAAAGCAAAAGCAGAGGGTGCCGAACTTATAGTATTCTCCGAACTAAGTATATCGGGCTATCCTCCTCTTGATCTGCTCGACAGGTATGATTTTATTGAGAGATGCAGCCGGACAGTAAATGAAATAGCAATTGAGTGCCGTGGTATAACAGCTATTGTGGGTTCTCCCGTCATAAACAAAAATCCTGAAGGTAAAAAACTGTTCAATTCCGCACTGGTACTTTCGGAAGGGAAAGTTATTTTCTCGGCAAACAAGGCCTTGCTGCCTACTTATGATATTTTTGACGAATACCGGTACTTTGAACCCGAAAGGAACTTCAATATCTTCACTCTCAATGGCAAAAAGCTGGCCATTACAATCTGTGAAGACCTGTGGGATGAACAACTGTTCGATAATAAATTCGAGAAGACACGGCTGTATACTGTATCCCCGATGGAAGAGCTCAATGCACAAAAACCTGATATTGTAATAAATATTGCTGCTTCTCCATTCTCATATACAAAAACAGAATCGAGGGAAAACATTTTCAGGGGAAAAGCAAAAAAATATGCGTTGCCTGTGATATCTGTAAATCAGACAGGAGCCAGCACCGAGCTTTTGTTCGACGGAGCCTCTGTAATAGTTGACTCAAAGGGAAACATATATCATAAGCTCCCTTACTTTGAGGAAGCTGTATTTACATTCGATACCGAAAAACTTTCTTCGGAACCCGCAACCTCAAATAAGAAAACAGATCCTGTTGAGCTTATTCACAAAGGTCTGGTACTAGGCATTCGTGACTATTTCAGAAAATCCGGACTCAAAAGTGCAATACTGGGCCTTTCAGGTGGTATCGACTCGGCTGTATGCCTGTGTCTGGCTGCCGAAGCACTTGGTAATGAAAATGTAAGATCATTACTCATGCCTTCACGCTACTCTTCGGAACATTCTGTAAAAGATGCTGTTGAACTTGCCAGCAGGTTAAATACAAGGTATGATGTAATAAGTATTGAAAAACCATTTTCTGCTTTCGAGGAGGATCTTGCTCCTTTGTTTGCCGGAAGGGAGAGAGATGTCACTGAGGAGAATATCCAGGCAAGAGTAAGGGCTGTACTCCTGATGGCCGTATCAAACAAATTCGGAAACATACTGCTGAACACTTCCAATAAAAGCGAAGCTGCTGTGGGGTATGGTACTCTCTATGGTGATATGGCAGGAGGCTTGTCTGTAATAGGCGATGTCTATAAAACTGATATTTACAGACTTGCTGAACATATTAACCGAAATGAAGAGATAATTCCTGAAAATATTATCACTAAACTTCCATCTGCAGAGCTGCGGCCAGACCAGCTCGATTCAGATTCCCTTCCAGACTACAGGATTCTCGATAATATTCTGTATCAGTATATTGAATTGCAGAAACCTCCGGAACAGATTATTGAAGACGGTGCTGATGCTGATACAGTAAGAAAAGTTATAAGGATGATCAACTTCAATGAATACAAGAGGTATCAGGCACCTCCTATCCTTAGAATTTCCTCCAAGGCCTTTGGAGCAGGAAGACGATTGCCTATCGTAGCCAGGTATTGATTTTTTACATACCTTTGATATGTTTTATAACATAATTTCCAATGCAATATCCAGATCCTAACATCGAGTTTTGCCTTGAAAATCCCAATTCGGTATTCAAAGGATTACAAATAAGGGATAAGGAGTCTGTTACCAGAAACTGTTCTGTAATTCATGTAAACAGAGGTGAGTTTATCTACAGTGAAGGGGAGAAAGCCAAAGGAATAATCTGCCTGGTTTCCGGGAAATTTAAAATATTCAGAATCGGCGTCGGAGGCAGGGAACAGATCCTGAAACTGGTTCGGCCGTCTGAACTGACCGGCTTCAGGAATATCTTTCATCCTTCGGAATGGATAGATTCGGCAGTTGCGATCGAAGACTCTGTAGTCTGCATGATTGACAGGAATGTCATTGTAAATATCCTTAAAACAAATACAGATTTTTCATTCAAAATGATGAAGCTTATCTCCGATGAGCTGACTTTTGCAAATGAGAGGATTGTTTCTCTAACACAGAAACATGTCAGAGGCAGACTGGTGGAAACCCTTCTTATGCTGAGTGAAATATACGGAATGGAATCAGACGGAAAGACCATTAACGCTTCGCTGTCAAGAGATGATCTGGCTCATCATTCCAATATGACCACATCAAATGCTATCAGGACATTATCAAACCTGGCTACAGAAGGGAAAATAGCAATAAAAAGAAAGAAAATTACACTCCTCGATATACCTGCTCTTGAAATTATAAGCAAGGTCGGGTGATATCTGGTGAAAAGGTGTAGAAAAAGTCAAAATCTATTAACCACAGAGGTCACAAAGAAAATGCACAGAGCTCACAAAGAAATAATAATCAAGGCTTTACCTCTGTGCACTTAGTGAGAACTCTGTGTTCTCTGTGGTTAAAACAAATTATATCCACATCTCCTACTCCCTGTAAAATACTCTTTTTACCCTTTCCGGAATTGAGGTAAGTATTTCATAAGGAATAGTTTCACAAATCTCCGCGATTTCATTAACAGGAATATTTTCTCCGAAAATTTCCGCTTCATCACCTTCAACAGCATCAGTTCCGGTAATATCGGCCATGCACATATCCATACACACATTCCCTATAATGGGAACCCTTTTCCCCTTTATAAAAAGACTGCCTCTGCTGTTTCCCATCTTTCTTTTAAGCCCGTCAGCATAGCCTACCGGAAGAATTGCAATTATCCTGTCGGAATCGGACACGTCGGAACATCCGTAACCTACCGGTTCTCCTTTCTTCACTTTCTTAACCTGTGATATTCGTGTCTTGAAGCGCCCGGCCTGTTTTAATTCCACTCCTTCAAAACTACCGGCACCATAAATTCCGATTCCGGGCCGAACCATCTCAAACTGATATTCAGGCATTCTTATGATCCCTGAAGAGTTTAGAATATGCCTCAGGAAAGGATAGGTTACAGCCTCGCGAATCTTCCCCGCAGCCTCAAGAAAAATCTGAACCTGCTTCCTTGTGAAATCATCAAGCTGCGGATCCTCACTTGCAGAAAGATGCGAAAAAACTGAAATGATTCGGATACATTCCATGTCATGGATTTCCTTAACCAGTTCATCAACCTCTTCAGGGAGGAAACCCAAGCGGTGCATACCTGTGTCTATCTTTATATGAACAGGGTAACCAATCAGACCATGTCGTTCTGCCACAGTAACAAATGACCTGAATGAAGCAAAACTGTACAGCTCAGGTTCAAGATTATATTTAATCATAAGGTCGGCTGCCGAGGGATCGGGATTCATAACCATTACCGGCAGGGTGACACCGGAATTTCTAAGTCCTACTCCTTCATCTGCATATGCAACTGCTAGGTAACCAACGCGGTGATACTCAAGAAAGGAAGCTATCTCAGATGAACCTGAACCATAGGCGAAAGCCTTAACCATGGCCATAATTTTAACAGACGGATCCAGGTAACTGCGGAATTTATTCAGATTGTGGGAGATTGCATCCAGGTTTATCTCAAGCACAGTCTGATGAACCTGCTGCTCAAGTACCTTCGCAATCTTTTCAAACTCAAAGATCCTTGCTCCCTTCAGGAGTATTATCTCGTTTCTGTAATCAGTTGTAATTACACTCCTGATATATTCATCTGTTGTGTAAAAAAACCTGTCATCAGGCCTGAAAAGATGTCTGCATGAAGTGAGTGCTCTGCCGATACCTATAAATCGTGAAATTTCTGTCTTTCTGATAAGCCCGGCTACCTCCCCGTAAAGATCTTCATCACTCCTTCCCGCCTGAACGAAATCAGAAAGAATCAGGGTTGTCTTCTTCCCGTTTTGTGCCAGGAGATAGTCAATTGCCATACCAAGTGATCCCGGATCAGAGTTATAATAATCCTCTATAAGCTGGCAGTTGTTAATGCCTCCTTTCATCTCCATCCTCATAGGGACTGAAACAAGTCCGCGTAAACCCCTGTCAATGATATCCTGACTGACTCCCATGTAAAGACAGACTGAGGCAACCGTTATTGCATTTTCAATTGATGCTCTGTCCTGAAATGGAACCTCAAATAAAAATGATACACCTCTGAAGGTAAGATTAAGACCCGTGTTTCCTGAAGGAAGGATGAATATCACTGCATAAACCGATGCACTTTTGTTTTGTACGGACCATGACACGAGTTCCTTCTTTCCCAGGTTTTCATCAGAATCTATTAGTTCACGGATTATCTTATGATCACTGCAGAAAATAATTGCTGAAGAGTTTCTGAAAAGTTTAAGTTTTTCAGAAGCTTTGGTGTGATAATCAGGGAAATTTTCCCTGTGGGCATCACCTATATTAGTAATTACACCTATTGTCGGGTCAATAATTTTCCGGAGTTTTTCCATCTCTCCCATCTGGGATATCCCTGCTTCAAATATTCCCAAACGGTATTTCTCATCAAGTTTCCAGACAGAAAGAGGTACTCCGATTTGTGAATTATAGCTTCTGGGGCTTCTGATTACAGGAAGAGTAAGGCTCATAATGTCTGCAAGCCACTCTTTGACAATAGTTTTACCTGCACTTCCTGTTATAGCGATAACAGGTGAATTAAATGCTTTGCGCCTATATGATGCTATTTTCTGAAGTGCTTCAACTGAACTATCTGTCTGTATAAATGCAGCTGATGAATAGCCGGAAGTATTCTCCGGAAGCTTTTCAACAATAAAAGTTCTTATCCCTTTCTGATAAAGGTTTGCAATATACTGATGACCGTCATGGTTTTTTCCCCTGATAGCCACAAATGCTATTTCTTCCGTAAAACTAAGTTGTCTGCTGTCAGTAACCAACTCACTTACGACCACATCAGGAGAGCCAATAAGAGTACCTCCTGTAATACGGGCAATATCTGATGATTTTAGTTTCACCGCTTATTTGTTTAGGGCAGCGTTATAACAACTTCTGCACAGTGGCTCATAGAGATTCTTTTCACCAAGCAGAACAACCTGCGATTCATCGGTCTTACGGAAGGAATACTGAGCCAGGCTTCCGCAACGCATGCAGATAGCGTGGGCCTTGTAAACATGCTCAGCAATTGCCATCAGACCCGGCATCGGGCCAAATGGTTTTCCCATAAAATCCATATCCAGGCCAGCAACAATAATCCTTGTCCCGTTATCTGCAAGCTGGTTGCATACATCAATTACTGAAGTGTCGAAGAACTGAGCCTCATCAATAGCAACCACATCGGCATCGCCCGCAAGAAGCAGGATTGCTGATGGATGGTCGACCGGAGTCGAGACAATTGATCTCTCATCATGTGAAACCACACGTGTTTCAGAATATCGTTTATCTAGTGCAGGTTTAAATATCACTACCTTCAGACCGGCAAATTGCGCCCGCCTGAGCCTCCTGATAAGCTCCTCTGTTTTACCCGAAAACATGGAACCTGTAATAACTTCAACAGATCCCCGTTTGCCTCCCTTTGCCAATGAATTCTCGAGAAACTCCATCCTGCATAAAAACATTTTAATTCCACCATGTTAAGTATTTTTTAATACACCATGAAGTGGAATAATATTACTTTTGCAAAATAAGGAAAATGGTTTGTTTTATTAACAACTGTTTGTATGGAATTCAATGCAACAATCGATTTAATTATTAAAGATCTGAATGACGCATGCCAGATCATTGATGATCTCAAGAGTTATCCGGGGGTTCCGGAAATACAGGTTGAACTTGCTAAAGCCAAATGTAAAAGTGCCGCAGATGTAATCGGACTCCTCAAAAGCATTAAGCAACAGCCCATTGAACAAAAGATTGAGAAGGCTGAGGAGAAAAAACAGGCAGCTAAGCCTTCGAGGTCAAAACTACCTCCGGAGGAACGTGAAAATAAGACAGAGAAAGTAATTGCTGCTCTTGAAACCGAAAAGAATCAACAGCTATCATCAATTATTGCTGATAAATTTAAAGGGAAGTCCTCCAGCATAAACGAACAGCTTGGGACATTCAAAGGTGAGGATGATGTAACAGAAATTATGAAGTTAAAACCCATTCAGAGTCTAAAGGCAGCTATAGGTTTGAATGACAGATTTTTATTTATAAGAGAGATATTTAACGGAGATAAAGAAGCTTATGATCAGGCAATTGCCAAACTCGAAAAAAGCAGTTCAACCGATGATGCCAGGGCTGTAATAATAAGCTATACGGGAAGCAGTGAGGAGAATGAAGCGGTTAAACAGCTTATGGACCTCGTGAAACGCAAACACATTCCGAATGAGTAAGCTTATTCTGGTACCTACTCCGATCGGAAATCTGAAAGATATCACTTTCAGGGCTCTCGAAGTTCTGGGCAGTGCCGGTCTTATACTTGCCGAAGATACCCGTCAGGCTTCAAAGCTTCTGAATCATTATAATATAAGAACCCTGTTGCAGTCACATCATATGTTCAATGAGCATAAAAGCGTTGAATCAATATGTAATAAAATAATCGGTGGACTGACAATTGCCCTTATATCCGATGCAGGAACTCCCGGTATCTCTGATCCCGGGTTTCTGCTGGTAAGAACATGCATCGAAAAGGGAATTGAGGTCGAAACACTGCCCGGTCCGACAGCAATGGTTCCTGCCCTTGTTAACTCAGGACTCCCATGTGACAGATTCTGCTTTGAAGGATTCCTGCCCCAGAAAAAAGGGAGAAACAAACGACTCTCAGGACTGGCTGAAGAAACCCGCACTATGATATTCTATGAATCACCATACCGGCTGGTTAAAGCTCTTAATGAAATGTCCGAACACTTTGGTCGTGACCGCGAAGCATGTGTTTCGAGGGAGCTGAGTAAAATTTATGAGGAAAATATTAGAGGCAGTCTGGCTTTTCTTGCAGAATATTACCGGGAGAAAACACCAAAGGGAGAAATAGTGATTGTTGTGGCAGGAAAGAAGTCATAGGACGGTTTTTACAGTTGAGAATGGCTGTTTATGAAGCATTTAATATTATCATTAGTTTTATTAATTTCTTGCAATCAACTCTCCGCTCAAATACTGAAGGGTAAGATAACAAATCAGGCAGGAGAGCCCATTCAGTATTCCACAGTTTATATTCAGGAAAGAAAACAGGGGACCACTGCAAATGTGAAGGGAGATTATGAAATAAAGCTCCCTGCAGGAAAATATACTGTGATCTATCAAAGCCTTGGCTATGAGCCAATCTTCGTTAATGTTACCCTTTCTGACAAAACTATTACAAAAAACATCATACTACCGGTTCAGTATTACCAGATACCTGAAGTCCGTATTACAGCATCAGGAGAAGACCCGGCATATATTATAATGAGAAAGGTAATTGGAATGGCACCATATTACCTGAATAATATAAGCAACTATAAAGCGGAGGTTTACCTTAAAGGGAATCTGGTTGTACAAAACATCCCCAGGCTTCTTCAAAAATCAATGAAGATTGCATCAGACAATGAATCAACTTCAATTTCGGCAGGATCAAAGTCCTCAAATGAGGATAAGTTAATAAAGGAAGGTGATGTTTTTGTTATGGAATCATTCAATGAAATTGAATTCAATGCCCCTGACAAGTATTTTCAAAAAGTAATTTCCTTTAACAGCACATTTCCGGAACAGGGAGATGATATTTCACCAATGGATTTCATACAGGCCAGTTTCTACCAGCCTATCTTAGTGGATGTTGCCATATCACCGCTCTCCCCTAATGCTTTTTCACACTATAAATTTAAATACCTGGGAGCATCACTTCAGGGCAATTATACAATAAACAAGATCGAAGTAATCCCAAAAAGAAAAAGCCAGCAGGTATTTGAAGGAACTATCTTTATTATTGAAGATCTCTGGTGTCTTCACAGTGTTGACCTGACAAACGAAAACCTTGTAGGCAAAATAAAAGTGCAACAGTTATACATTCCGGTTCAGGATGACATCTGGATGCCGGTAAGCCATAAATTTGATATAAATATTTCAATAATGGGATTCAAGGCTGATGCCGGATATGGCGGATCAGTGAAATACCTTGATGTAAAACCCAATCTGGCACTTGCAAAGCCAAAAACAATCTCCGTCGATTATACCGGAAGAACAGCACTTCCTGCAGAAAAGACTGATACAGTAAAATCCAAGACAAAGCAACAGATAGAGAAGATACTGGCGAAGGAGGATATGAGCAACAGGGATATGGTAAAGCTTTCAAGACTAATGGAAAAGGAATCAAACGAAAGCCTCCCTGACAGTGTCAGGAATAAACTGGAGATCAGCGACAAAACTACCCATGTTGTGGAGAAGGATGCCGGTAAAAAGGACAGTATATACTGGGCTGCTGTACGACCTGTTCCTCTTTCGGAACTTGAAATGAAAAGCATCAGGAAAAATGATAGTATCAAGGCCTTGTCTACAAAAAGGGAAATAAAAAATGATACAATCCCTACAGAAGGAGGAAAGAAGAATAATATGTTTGGAACCAGGGCTCAGTGGATCATCTTTGGTCATACCTGGAGAGATACAAGCGGTTTTTATTTTACTCACAATGGTTTCATTGATAAAAACAGTATTGCCTTCAACACAGTTGATGGCTTCACCTACGGATTGAGTTTCCGGTTTTCCAAAGCTTTTAAAGACTGGAATTCCATCTCTGTTTACCCTGATTTCAGATATGCTTTCAGCCGGAAGGAATTTATGTGGAGAGTTAACGGAACATATTCATTTAACGGACTAAAACAAAGACAAATCTACCTTCGGACGGGTATGTATTCAAAAGATATAGGAACAGGTGGAGGTATAAACCCTTTGCTTAACTCCATCACATCACTGTTCTTTGAAAAAAACTATCTGAAACTATATGATTCAAAGTACCTCATCATGGGGTTCAAAACAGAGATTGTCAATGGATTGAACCTTGATATAAGTTCAAATATTGATGACCGTCATGTCCTTGAAAATACCACAGACTATTCATTTATCAGGTCGTCCAATGTTTATACTGATAATATACCGGACAACCCCTACCTCGACTCAGCATCAAATCCTGTGAATTACATGACTGATATGAGACATGCTGATATAAATATAAAGCTCACTTATACTCCTTTCATGAAGTACAGGATAAACAATGGAAGAAAAGTACCCCGGGGATCAACATGGCCTACTTTAAGTTTGGCATGGCAGCATGGCATAAATGAATTAAGTCAGTTTGACAATGCAGTCAGGCACTATGACATGATAAGATTTGAAGCTTACAAAAGATATGATGATATCGGTGCTTTCAGTGAACTCAGGTGGAGGATCAGGGCGGGAGGATTTCTGGATAACAGGAATGTTCCATTTTATGATTTCTTCCATTTTAATCCTCAGCCTCCTCTCGTACTTCTCGATGATTACCAGGATGCATTTATGCTGCCTGCATACTATTCAATAAGTACACCCGAGGCATTCGGGGAATTGCACATAAAGTACACAACTCCATACCTTCTTATTAAACTACTGCCCGGAATCAGCAATACACTGATGAGGGAAAATGTGAGCCTCTCCTGGCTCGGGACTAAGAATAATCCGAATTATACAGAACTGGGTTACAGTATAAGCGAGATTTTCTTCCTTGCCGAACTTGGAGTTTATGTTGGCTTTGAAGATCTCGGATATAAAAGCATTGGTGGTAAACTTATTCTGAAATTCAATTAA